>NZ_JABFHO010000001.1:1200000-1500000 GCF_013404085.1 Winogradskyella helgolandensis
TTCTAGTGTTGACTACGATACTCCAATACCACAAGAAGAGATAGATAGAAATCCAAACCTTGGAGGATTATAAAAGTAAAGATTAATTGAGTTGGTTACTGTCCTTGTGTTTATAGTTATTATAAATGCAAGGACAGTTTTTTTATAACTGTTTTCAGCTTATAAATTAGATTTAGTATTTATAACAAGATGAAAGGATTGAGAAATTTTAGTAATTACTAAATGGTAAATTTTAATACTTTGATGCTGCGCTTAGACTTCTTAAAGACAATATAATAGTCTCCAGAATTTAAACCTGAAACGTCTAATTTGTGCTTTTTAAAACGATTTTCAGAATCCATAATATGACCAAAAGTATCATAGAGTTCTACGTGGTCATAATCTTGAGCTCTAACATTTTTAAAGTTTAAAACACCTTTTGAAGCTTCTAAATTTAATTGGTTTTCTTCTACTTGTGCTTCTAAATCTGATAATGATAAAGGACCAAATTCTTCAATACTGAAATTAGCGAATCGAATAATTTCATCTTTTATATCATTGCTATGTTTTAAGCTTCTATAAAGTCCCCATTTTGGTCTAGAAAAAGTAGCACCATTTTGCCATGTATCCATTTCATCATTACTGTAATTGAATACAGAAGCACCATTGGAGACACGATTAATAGTAATGTTGTAACTGCCTTTATTAGAAAAATAAATAGTTTCAGTAACTTCTACCCAGTGCCCTCTTAGTAAATTTAGATCCGCAGTTTTAATAGTTGCTTGGTTGTCAGTTGGAGTGTATCTTAATTCTATTCGATCTGGATTACCCTTGCGAAGCGTTAAGGTAATCATTGGTATAGATTCGTAAGGGCCACCTACAGCTTTAATTTGATGAATATGTGTAAAACTAGAAGAAACTTGAAAATCACTAGATAACTTAAATTTCCATTTATATGTAACAGTTTCTCCTTCTATAGCTTTTAAATGATCTGGTGAAGAGGCATAGGTTTTAATCTCAACACGCTGTCTGTCAAATTTTTTACATCGGTCATTATCTGGAGTTTTATGCGCGATAAATCGAAATACATAAGTATTTAATTCGGCATCAAAAACTTCACTAATATGTCGCCCAAAATCAGAATGCGCACAGTCTGGTGTCTCAACGGCATTATAGCCAGGTGCTAAAATGGTATTGATGTCTTCATAAGTATGGCCTGGTTCATTGGCGTTTAATACCGTTTGTGAAAACCCTAAAGTGATTCCTAAAAATGTAATGCTTAAATTCAACAAGGGTCTTCTCATAGTTTAATATTAAATAATTAATAATGAAATTTATAGGAGGTCACTTAGTAAATTCTAACATGTTTTATGGTGTTAGACTCTTCTGCTTAACACCATTAATGTGTAAGCCCTATCAGCGCTTTTCCGTTATTATCTTTAAGTAATGGTGATTTTTTACTTGGAATATAGTTGTCTTTATCTTCCCATCTTGGGCTTTTAAAAATTAAGTCTATTTCTTTGGCTCCTTTTGTTATTTTTGGATAACCGTTATCGTCAAATAAGCAATTTGATATCACATTATTTAAACCTTGTAAATTAATAGGTGTTTGAGCTTTATAACTATTAACAAAAGCTGAATTTTTGATGGTTACATCATGAATACCATTAGTGATAAGCGTTCTTCCTTTTTCTTCATTAGCCACCTTATCAAATACGCTATTGGTAACTATTAGTTTACCACCTTCAATATTTACATTGGGTGTGTTTCTTATGTAATTTACAGCAAATTCTTCAATATTTTTGAAAACACAATTATCAATACTAATTTCTAAGGCACTGTATTTTCCTAAATTATCTTTATCGTAAGACAAGTTTAAACCTCTAAAACTATCTGAAAATTCACAATTTTTAAATGTTAAACTGCTGGCTAACGTACCTTCATAGGCTTTAAAAATACTACCTCCATTCTGAGTTGTGAAATTTTTGAATGTACAGTTTTCTGCATTAAGTGTATACATTGTAGATTCCATTTTATCAGGTGATACTATAGCATACTTAGGTGGTTGGTTGTGTGTTGCATCAAAAGTGATATTCTTAAGAGTCAATGCTCCTCCTTCATTAATACGAATAAAATAAGTGAATGGGTTTTCTATATCATCTTGCATTTTAAATACAGTATTACCATCACCTGAACCAAGTATAGTGATGTTTTTCCCCGTTTTAAGGCCTTTGTTAAATTCATATACACCAGCTTTTAATGTAATAATATCACCATCTTTAGCCTTACTAAATACTTTAGATAATGTACCAATGCCTGGTTCTACAATTAAATCTTCGGGTTTAGTGACAGGAGCCACAATATTGGGTTGCCATCCAGGACCTGTTCTTGCGATTATAGCTCTTGGAATTTTAGTGTTATTAAGGTTAAATGCGCCTGCAACATAAGGATCTCTAGCAGAATCTGTAATATCTTTTAGAGGGCTTTTAGACGTTTTAGTGACACTTTTTAGTGCGTCATTATTATCAGTTGGCATTGGCAATGACTTTAAAAGCGCCCAATCTATACTTGCCTTTGTAAAATATTGTGAATTAACCATCGCTTCACTATCTACAATATTTCCCGAAAAAGTTATACCATCAACACTATCTACTGTTTCTAAAATCTTAGTAGAATTAGTATTGGTTATAATATTATTTGCAAAAACAGTATTAATTGGAGCAAGACTTAGTTCATCATTTTTACCACCACCAAATGTCATAGGACCACAATTAATAATGGTATTATTTTGTATGTCAACATTATTAACTTGGTTATAGCGATTTAAAGGAGAATTAGGAACTCCATTCATTAAAACGATAGGACCTCTATAATCGTTTCCCGCTAGACCTATTAATAAATTATTTCTTACAATATGGCCTTCATTAATAATTCTAATACCACCCGTTTGAGAAACGTTATTCCCTAAAAATACATTGCCTTCCACAAGAGCGTTATTACCATGTCTTAGTGTTAAAGTCCCTTTACTTTCAATAAAAAGATTATTTCTAAAAATATTATCTCCAGATTTGTTTGAAATAATTTCTATCTCACCATCACATTGTTTAAATGTATTGCTCTCAACAAGCGTTTTAGAAGATTTCATAGAGTTGTCACTTGTACCAATTCTAATTGTTTCACCTCCGTTTTCACCTAAATCTGGTCTCTGGCCAAAATAATTATAATCTATTTTGTGATTGTTTTCAATATGTTCTTCGCCTTTTAACCAAACGACAAGTGTTGTTCCTGCAGAAGTTTTACCAGTAAAGTTGTTGTGATCTACTCTGTTATTTTTACCCCACATATCAACCCAATGATTTTTAATGTTATCATCAGCAACATCAAAATAGGAAATCGTAGAGTTGGTAAACCTACAGTTATTGGCAAATTCGTTTGAGTTTTTTCTGAACTGCACAACAAATTTTTCATTCGTTTTTCCATCCTTAAACCAAAGGCCACTAACAATGACATAATTGCCATAAATACTTAAACTAGAACTACCAGTTAGAATCACTTCTCCAGGCGTTTCCGCTTTAACAATTATTGGATTTTCTGCAGTTCCATTACCATAGGCTGAAAGTTTAGCATCTTTCCATTCTCCATTTTTTAAAATGATAGTGCCACCTGTGCTAACTTTAGAAATAGCAGCATTATACTCTTCGAGGTTTGAAACTGTAATATCTTGAGCATTTAAAAAACCTATGAATAAAAAAGAGCTAACAAGAAGTAAGAGATGTGATGTTTTCATGTGTTAAATTAGTTCAATAGTTAATAATATAAATATAAGCAAAAACAGTTCCATTAATTAATCGCTTTACTCGCAATCCTTAATATGGCGTTGTTTTTCTAATTGTTTTATTCTGTAATATGTTAATACTTTCAATTAAATAAGCGTTCTAAAATTTAAAATTTTATATTGATGAATCTCTAATAATCAATTCAGCATCCAGAATTATTTTATTTAGAGTTTGTTTTAATTCAGGTTCCGCAATATGCTTTAAAAATGCTTCTGCTGCCAAACGACCAATCTCCTTGCTGTGTTGCTCAATGCTAGAAATTGAAGGTGTAACCAAAGAGGTAAAGGGTTCATTTCCAAAACCTACTAGCCTAATGTCATCAGGTACTTTTATGTTGTTTTCATTTAAAACTTGCAAAGCTCCTAAAGCCGCATAATCACTAGCAACATAAACGGCATCTGGTCTGTTTTTCAACTTCAGGAGGTTTTCCATTTCTTGTCTTCCATCTTCAAGGGTAAGCGCACTTTCAATAATAAGGCTATCGTCAATAGGATGGTTGTGTTTCTTTAGTGCATCAACATAACCTTTAATTCTGTTATTGAAAATTCGTGTTCTTCTATAACCACCAATATGTGCAATACGTTTACAGCCTTTATTAACCAAATGTTCAACAATGACATGACTACTGTCATAATCATTAATACCTACATAGTCTACGTTAAGATCATTTTCACCACGATCAAAAAGGATAAGAGGAATGCCATTAGATTTTATTTTTTCGTAATGCGATAAATCAACAGTTTCATTTGCCATGGATGCAATAATGCCATCTACTTGGGTAAATAATAACGTATCAATATTTTTACACTCTTTCTCAAAGGATTCATTAGATTGTGTAATGATAATATTGTAGCTTGCTTTGTTAAGCACAGCTTCCATGTGTTCTAGAACTGAAGAAAAGAAATTACTGTTAGTTCTAGGTACAATAACACCAACTAAATTACTTTTTCCATTTCTTAAAGCACTAGCTAAATGATTGGGTTGATAATTCAGTTCTTTAGCGACGCGCTTAACAGCTTTCTTTGTTTTATCACTAATTCGTGAATCATCATGCATAGCTTTTGAAACAGCAGCAGGTGAGATATTTAAGACATTTCCAATGTCTTTTAGCGTTGCTCTTTTTTTATTGGCCAAGTTTTTATATATTTGCTTAATCGATTAAGCAAATATAATCTTTTTAATAATAAAAATCAAAGCTAAGACGTTTTGATTTATTTTTATCTAAGTTGCTTAATCGATTAACCAAACAATAATTTTATAACTAAATAAACAAATATTCAGAATGAAAAAAGTAGTCACTTTTGGAGAAATTATGCTAAGATTAGCACCTCAAGGTTTTTTAAGATTTTCACAAGCTAATAATTTCGATGCTATCTATGGTGGTGGAGAATCTAACGTAGCAGTATCACTTGCAAACTATGGAGTACCTGTAGATTTTGTAACACGTTTACCAAAAAATGATATTGGAGAATGTGCTATGATGGAAATGCGCAAAAGAGGAGTAGGGGTCGATAAAATAATTTATGGTGGAGACCGTTTAGGAATTTATTTCTTAGAAACAGGTGCTGTAAGTAGAGGTTCTAAAGTCGTTTATGACAGAGCACATTCTGCAATTTCTGAAATTAAACCAGGTATGGTAGATTGGAAATCTGTTTTTAAAGATGTGGCTTGGTTTCATTGGACAGGTATTACACCTGCAATTTCTCAAGGTGCAGCAGATGCATGTTTAGAAGCTGTAAAAATTGCTAGTGAAATGGGTGTTACGATTTCTACAGATTTAAACTACAGAGCTAAACTTTGGACGTTCTGTGATGATGCACATAGAGAAAAAATAATGACTGAATTAACATCGTATTGTGATGTTGTTTTAGGAAATGAAGAAGATGCAGAAAAGCATTTTAATATTCATCCTGAAGGTTTAGATGTTCACAAAAATGGGCATGATGTAAAAGCGGAAGCGTTCTTATCGGTTTGTAAGCAAATGATGGAAAAATTCCCAAGAGCTAAAAAAGTAATTACAACATTAAGAGGATCTATTTCTGCATCTCATAATACTTGGGCTGGTGTTTTATATGATGGCAAAACGATGTTTGAAACGCGTCAGTATCAAATTACAGATATCGTAGATCGCGTAGGTGGAGGTGATTCATTTATGGGAGGATTGATCTACGGATTATTAAAATATCCTGAAGATGATCAAAATGCATTAGACTTTGCTGTTGCAGCCTCATGTTTAAAACACACTATTAAAGGAGATGCTAACTTAGTGACGGTTTCTGAAGTAGAAAAATTAATGGGTGGTGATGCTTCTGGTCGTGTTGCTAGATAAATTTAGCTCATTTTAAACTAATGAAAAAATCAATAGCAATAATTTGCGGTGGAGGTCCTGCACCAGGTATTAACACAGTTATAAGTACGTTAGCCAAAACATTTATAAAAGATGGTTACGAGGTTATTGGTGTTCATCATGGCTACCAAGGCTTATGTTCTGATAATCCTGAGGTGAAAATTTTCGATTTTCATCATGCAGACCGTATCTTTAGTCGCGGTGGATCTACGCTTATAATGAGCAGATTTAAACCTAAAGACAGTGATTTTAAAGCTGATTTTTTCAAAAATAATAATGTAAAATTATTGGTTACTATTGGTGGTGATGATACAGCATCTACTGCCAATAGGCTTACCAAATATCTTCAAACTCAAAGTTTAGATGTTGCGCATATTCATGTGCCAAAAACGATAGATAACGATTTGCCTTTGCCAGACCGGAATCCTACATTTGGATTTCATACAGCTAAAGATGAAGGTGTGAGAATTGGAAATACGGTTTATGAAGATGCACGGACTAGCGAAAATTGGTTTGTCGTTTCTGCAATGGGACGTTCTGCAGGTCATTTAGCATTTGGTATTGCTTCGGCATGTCATTTTCAAATGATGATTATTCCCGAAATGTTTGATAAAACCAACATTACGTTTGATAAGTTAATCAATATGATTATCTCATCAATCGTAAAATGTAAAATCATGGGTGTTGCGTATGGAGTTGCATTGATAAGTGAAGGGGTTTTTCATTTTATGGATGAAGACGAAATCGTAAATTCAGGTATCAATTTTACATATGACGACCACGGACATCCTGAATTAGGAAATGTTAGTAAGTCGCATATTTTTAATTATTTACTACAAGTTAAATTGAAAGAAATTGGCTTGGACATAAAATCGAGACCTGTAGAATTAGGTTACGAATTACGATGTTGTAATCCTATAGCTTTTGACTTAACCCTTTGTACATTATTAGGTATTGGTGTTAAAAAATTATTCGATCAAGGAATTACAGGTTGTATTGTTAGTGCAAATTCAAGTGGAGATATAAAGCCATTATACTTGAAGGATTTTGAAGATGAAAATGGTAAAATCCCACCAAGATTGGTAGATATCAATTCAGATATGGCACAATTATTTATCAATAATTTATTCTTCATAAAAGAGAAGGATTATGATAAAGCGAAAGAATATGTTTCAAATCCAGAGGCATATGATTTTAAAAAAATATTAAATTGGAACTAAATTCCTGCAAGATTTTTAAAACCGTGTAGGTATAAATATTAAACGATTCCCAACATAATGGGAATGAAAAACAAGTTTTATTATGGCAAATTATACAAGAATAGAAGTTGCAAACGTAATGAAGGAAACTGGAATGGTACCTTTGTTTTATAATGCAGATTTAGAGATAGGTAAAAAAGTAATAAAAGCCACTTACGATGGTGGAGCGCGTTTACTTGAATTTACAGCGAGAGGTGATTTTGCTCACGAAGTTTTTGGAGAGCTTAACAAATGGGTTCTTAAAGAATTACCAGGAATGATTATGGGAGTTGGTTCTGTTACAGATGCGGCATCTGCATCTCGTTTTATGGCATTAGGTGCCAACTTTATTGTAACACCTGTTTTAAGAGAAGATATTGCCATTGTTTGTAATAGACGTAAAGTAGCATGGTCTCCAGGATGTGGTTCTTTAACAGAAATATGTAGAGCAGAAGAATTAGGTTGTGAAGTTGTAAAACTTTTCCCAGGAGGTATTTATGGTCCTGATTTTGTTAAGGCTATTAAAGGTCCTCAACCATGGACAAGTATTATGCCTACAGGAGGAGTATCTCCAACTAAAGAAAATTTAGAAGGTTGGTTTAAAGCTGGTGTAACGTGTGTTGGTATGGGCTCTAAATTGATTGCAAAAGGTGCAGATGGTAATTATGATTTAGCAAAAATTGAATCAGATACCAGAAATGCTTTAAGTATAATTAGTGCTTTAAAATCATAACTATTGAAATCGTCAGCTGTAACTATAAAAGAACTTTCGTCTTTATCTGGATATTCAATATCTACGGTTTCTAAAGCTTTAAATGATAAGCTTGAGATTAGTAAGGCTACACGAGATACAATTAAAACTATAGCTAAACAGCATGACTATGTACCTAATAGTTATGCTGTTTCTCTTAGAATGCAAAAGACGGGTGCTATTGCGGTTATTGTCCCACAAGTAACTGAGGCGTGCTATGGTCATTCGCTTAGCCATTTGCAAAAGTCCGCTGAAATCTTAGGATATAGAATTCTATTTTACCAATCTTTTAATTCAGATACTAAAGAGTTAAATTATATTAAAAGTCTTAGTGATGGCTCTATAGATGGAATCATTGTAGTGTCAGCAGAAAACAAACAAAGTTCTCAATATACCGGTCATTCATTTCCTGTTGAGTTATTGGTTATCGATTGTAATCAATCTATCGAAGACATAAAACAACGTTCATACGCCAGTTTAATGAATGTTTTAAAAGGGTAATTCCTTTTGTGAAGCATTATTCAATTATACATTTTAGGGTTGTAATAGGTCGGTTATATTTTAATACAGTTATAAAGTATAATCCCGAAGCCAAACCAGAAACTTCCAAAGTGTGATTATTTAATCGGTTAGATAGTTGTATCTCTCGTCCAGAACTATCAAATAATAGAATACTATCATAATCTATTGACTCTATATTTTTCAGTGTAACACGATCTTTAGACGGATTAGGAATTAAAGTCACTTTATTGGCTAGGGATTCTAAATCTGAAATTGATAAAGGATCTATTTCTTCAATACTAAAGTTGTTGAATAATACAACTTCATCTTGTAAATCATCAATGTTGATTAGGCTTCTGTAAATTCCCCATTTTGGTCGTGCAAAAGTTGCACCATCTTGCCACATGTCTATATCATCATTCGTGTAGCTTAGAAGGGTAGTGTTATCGGAAATTCGATTTATTATTATAGAATAACGACCTGAATTGCCATAAGTAATACGTTCTGTAACGTCTACCCAATGGCCTCTAAATAAATCTAAATTTGCGGTCAGTAAGGTGGTTTGATTAGTCGTTGGAGTTTGACGTAATTCAATACGATCGGGAGTTGCTTTTCTAGCCGTCAGTGTAATCATAGGTATAGAAGCATAGGCACCACCAACAGATTTAATTTGATGCAAATGTGTAAAGTTTGGAGAGACCTGAAAATCACTTGGTAATTTAAATTTCCATTTATATTCTATTATTTCACCTTCAACAGCTTTTAAATTATCAGGTGATTGATCGTAAGTTTTAATCTCGGTGCGTTGTCTATCAAAATTTTGACAACGATCGTTATCCGGAGTTTGGTGTGCTATAAACCTAAAAACATTAGTGTTTAAGGTGGTATCGAAAATTTCATCAATATGCCTTCCATAATCAGTATGCACGCAATCAGGTACTTCAATAACATTATATCCAGGTGCTAAAACGGTATTGATATCTTCATAAGTGTTTCCTAGGCTATTTGCGTTTAATATAACTTGCGCTATGGTGAGTTTTGAAAATAGACAAAGAGCAGCTAACGTAATTAATTTCATTTTCATAATTCAAATGTTTATTCAAGCTAAATTGGTTAACCAATATAGGTTTTATTTCGAGTAATCTTGTCACTTAGATATAAACTTATATGTTAAATTTTTATGTATTTAATATAATTGACACCCAACAATTCCTTTAGTGGCCTAAAAAATCGATTTTTTTTATGAATTTAATTACGAAAACGTAATAGGTTGTAAATTTTTTACTATATTTGGTAAACCAGATTGGTAAACCAGTCTAAAAATCTAAATATTAACTAATTAAATACAATAATTATGAAAACAAAATTACTTTCTACAAAATCATTTTACATCTTATTGGTGTTCAGTTTGTGTTTCAATTACGGTTGGAGTCAAAATCTTATGTTAAACCCTACTTGTGATGAGCATACTAGTAGTACAAGTGATAATGCAGATGCTTATGATATGACTCCTAATAGTACAATTGAGGATGAAAGTGGTCTTGATATAGATAGCCCTTACAGAGCCATTTGGAATAATTCTGCTTTAGAAGATGCTTTAGAAATTAAATATCTTGGAGCGGAAGGTTCTTTAGATGAACAACCAGGATCCACAAGTAGTGGTAACAACGGAACAAGAGGTGTTAAATTGTATGACGATGGTAGTCCATCAATAACAGGATGTTCTCGCCGTTTATATCAAAAGGTAGAGGGACTTACGATTGGTACTAATTATATTTTTTCAGTTGATTCACGTTCTGAGGCTGCAGGTACGGATTCAGAAGTATATATTTTAAATACTGAAATTACGGATGAGGTTGGTATTGATGCCAACGGTGCTGCTGATGCAAGTGTTGATGCTTATATGGATATTGCTGCTGCTGATGAATGGGCTACATTTACCACGGTTTCTTTTACTGCAACAAATACTTTTGCTGTGGTTTATGTTAGATCTTTAGGGTCAATTGATGGTGATACTGAAGTGTTTTATGACAATTTTTCGTTTGTTGAAGATGCTACTGCATCTGTAAATGATTTTTTTGCTTCAAAAATTAGTTTATATCCTAACCCTGCAAAAAGTTTCTTAACAATTGAAGCTGGGAATGTTGCTATTACTTCTGTAAGTGTGTTCAATATTTTAGGTGCAAAAGTTTTAGAGCAAGAGGAATTAGTTGAAAATAAACTAAATGTTTCGTCTTTAGAAAGAGGTATTTATTTATTGAAAATTTCTGGAGATAACGCTGTTACAACAAAAAGATTTATTGTTGAATAATTGGTTTTAAAAACCGGTTTTTAGCATAAAGTAAAACCCTGTAAATTTTAAATTTACAGGGTTTTTTAATTTTTGTCTAATAGATTAAAATCAAATAGATTGGATTGATATTTATTTGATTTAGACTTGTACTTCAAAACATATTTTATATGTAAATTGCCTCATTAAGTACAATATATTTTTATTACATTTTTTCTAAAAATTTAAATTCTGAAAAAAGCAATACAATACATGGTTATAAGCGCTTTAGCATTTACGCTAATGAATGCTTTTGTGAAGTCTTTAGATAATTTTAGTGTCTATCAAATTGTTTTTTTTAGATCTATCGGGTCCTTGTTTTTTACGATGCCATTTTTATTGAAAAATAAAATTTCGCTATTAGGAAATAAAAAAGGACTCTTAGTAATGCGAAGTATATTTGGCCTTATTTCAATGACATTATTCTTTTTGTCTATAAAATATATTGCCATGGGAACAGCAGTTTCCATTCGGTATATCGGTCCAATATTTGCGGCATTTTTTGCCTTGCTATTTCTAAAGGAAAAAATAAAACCTATTCAATGGTTATTTTTCCTAATTGCATTTATAGGTGTCCTTGTGCTAAAAGGATTTGATACCGAAATGGATATTAAAGGTATTGTGTTTGCTTTAATTTCAGCGGTGTTTGTAGGACTAGTTTACATCACTATACGAAAAATTGGAAGTGGAGACCACCCAGTAGTTGTAGTCAATTATTTTATGATTATATCAGCTGTTATTGGTGGTGTGTTGGCCATTACCGATTGGGTAAATCCTGTTGGTAAAGAATGGCTAGTATTATTAAGTTTAGGTGTTTTTGGCTATTTTGCGCAATTGTACATGACCAAAGCCATGCAAGTAGGCGAGACCAATCAAATAGCACCACTTAAATATCTAGAGGTTATTTTTACCATGATCATCGGCTTATTCTGGTTTGGTGAAATTTATACCATTTGGACTGTTTTCGGAATTTTACTTATTGTCTTGGGCTTAACGTTGAACGTTGTGACAAAGAAAAAATAGAATACTAAAACAACTCAGAAGCAATCGCTTTTATATTGTCACTTTTTCCCATAGAATAGTAGTGCAAAACAGGAACACCTGCTTGTTGTAATTCCTTAGATTGTTGAATAGCCCATTCTACGCCAACTTGCCGCACTTGTTCATTGCTTTTACAACCATCTACAGCTTCTATTAAATCTTCAGGTAAATCAATTTTAAAAACTTGTGGTAATAACTGTAAATGGCGCTTTACGGCAATAGGTTTAATACCAGGAATTATAGGTACATTAATCCCTTCTGCTTTAGCAGCTGAAACAAATTCAAAATACTTTTTATTGTCAAAAAACATTTGCGTAACTACGTAATCAGCTCCTGCATCTACTTTTTCTTTTAGACGTTTTAAATCCGTCTTTAAAGATGGTGATTCAATATGTTTTTCAGGATAACCAGCAACTCCAATGCAAAAATCAGATTTGTCATCAGCCTCAAGAACATCATGTAAATACTGCCCTTTGTTAAGATTTTGAATCTGACTCACCAAACCTTTTGCAAATTGGTGTCCTCCATCACAAGCCTCAAAATATTGTTGATGCTTCATAGCATCTCCTCGCAAGGCCATCACATTATTTATACCTAGATAATGACAATCTACAAGCAAATACTCTGTTTCTTCTTTTGTAAATCCGCCACACAATACATGCGGAACCGTATCAACGTCATATTTGTGTTTAATAGCAGCACAAATACCAACAGTTCCTGGTCGCATACGTGTAATCTTACGATCTAGAAGCCCCTCTTTTTCAATATAGAGGTATTCTTCTCTAGAGGTCGTAACATCTATAAAAGGTGGATTAAATTCCATTAAAGGCTCAATATTATTATAGAGTTGCTGAATGCTATTTCCTTTTTTAGGTGGAATAATTTCAAAGGAAAATAAGGTTTTTCCGTTTGCGTTTTTAATGTGATCTGTTACTTTCATACGCACTTCCCACGAAAGTGGGAATCTTTTTAATTACTAATTATATTATAAAATAGATTCCTGCTTGCGCAGGAATGACAGTTAATCCGCAATATTAGGACTCAACCATTTTGTGGCTTCTTCATTCGAAATATCTCTACGTTTACTATAATCTTCAACCTGATCTTCTTTTATTTTTCCTAATCCAAAATATTTAGCTTCAGGGTTTGCGAAATAATAACCACTTACACTGGCGGCTGGCCACATCGCTAAACTATCTGTGAGTTCAACTCCAATATTTTCTTTAACCTTTAAAAGGTTCCAAATAGTTTTCTTTTCTAAATGATCAGGACACGCAGGATAACCAGGTGCTGGTCTAATTCCTTTATAGTTCTCTTTAATTAAATCATCGTTAGTTAGGTTGTTGTCATTGGTGTAATTCCAATGGTTAATTCTAACTTCTTTGTGTAAGTATTCTGCAAAAGCTTCGGCTAGTCTATCGGCTAATGCTTTAATCATAATCGAATTATAATCATCGTGCTCTGCTTCAAATTGAGCCGCTAATTCTGCGGTTCCAAATCCGGTTGACACACAAAAACAACCCATATAATCTTGTTTTCCTGTGGCTTTTGGTGCTATAAAATCGGATAAAGCGATGTTTGGCTTTCCTTCTGATTTTTTGGATTGTTGACGTAGTGTTAAAAATGTATCTACTATTTTACCAGAAGTATCCTTAATCTCAATATCATCATCATTAGTCGTATTGGCTTCAAACAAACCAAAAATGGCTTTTGCCTTTAAAAGCTTTTCATCAAAAATACGTTTCAATAATACTTTTGCATCGGCAAATAATTCTGTGGCTTGTTCTCCAACGACATTATCCGTTAAAATCGCTGGATATTTTCCATGTAAATCCCAACTTCTAAAAAATGGTGACCAATCAATGAAATCTTCAAGTTTTGTAATATCAAAATCTTCAATAACTTGAATCCCTAATTGTTTTGGTTTTACGATTTCAGAAGTATTCCAATCAATATTAAATTTGTTTTTTCTAGCTTCTTTTATCGTTAAGTATTCTTTTTTTCGGGTTCGTTTTAGGAATTGCTCTCGAAACAAATCGTACTCCTCACGAATCTGATTTTTATATATTTTGCTATCTTTTTTGAGTAAATCTCCAACGACAGTTACTGCTCTCGATGCATCATTGATATGAACAACAGTATTTGTGTAATGTGGTGCAATTTTAACAGCCGAATGTGCTCTAGAGGTTGTTGCTCCTCCAATAATAAGAGGGATTTTTACATTTTGTTTTTCAAGCTCTTTAGAAACATAAACCATTTCATCAAGGGATGGTGTAATTAAACCGCTCAACCCAATAATATCTACCTTTTCTCTTATGGCCGTTTCAATTATTTTTTCTGGAGGAACCATAACACCTAGATCTACAATTTCGTAGTTATTACAGCCCAAAACAACGCTTACTATATTCTTTCCAATATCATGCACATCACCTTTAACAGTTGCCATTAATATTTTACCTGCAAATTCTTGTTTCCCATCTTTTTCGGCTTCAATAAATGGTTGAAGGTAAGCCACCGCCTTTTTCATTACTCGTGCCGATTTTACCACTTGAGGTAAAAACATTTTACCGCTTCCAAATAAATCACCAACCACGTTCATACCAATCATTAAATGACCTTCTATAACATGAATTGGTTTTTCTGAAGCTAAACGTGCTTCTTCCACATCTTCAAGAATAAAAGCATCAATACCTTTAACTAAGGCATGTGTAATTCGTTCTTGTAAAGGATTACTTCTCCATTCTAATACCTTTTCTTCATGTTCTTTTTTCTGTCCTTTTAAGGATTCAGCAAAATCTAATAAACGCTCAGTGGCGTCATCACGTTTGTCAAACAAAACATCTTCTACGCGCTCTAATAAATCTTTGTCAATTTCATCATAAATTTCTAACATTGTTGGGTTGACGATTCCCATATTCATTCCGTTTTTAATCGCATGATATAAAAAGGCAGAATGCATCGCTTCTCGCACAATATTATTTCCTCTAAAAGAAAAAGAGACATTACTTACCCCTCCAGAAACGTTAGCATATGGTAAATTTTCACGAATCCATTTGGTCGCTTCAAAAAAGTCGAGTGCATTTCTGCGATGCTCGTCCATACCTGTAGCCACCGGGAAAATATTGGGATCAAAGATGATATCTTGAGCTGGGAATTTAAGTTCGTTTACCAAAATATGATACGAACGTTTACAAATTTCGATCCTTCTATTGTAATTATCGGCTTGACCATCTTCATCAAAAGCCATCACGACTACAGCAGCTCCATAACGTTTAATGAGTTTTGCATGGTGTTTAAATTGGGCTTCACCTTCCTTTAAACTGATAGAATTTACTACACATTTTCCTTGAGCTACTTGTAAGCCAGCTTCTATGATTTCCCATTTAGAACTGTCTATCATTAAAGGGATTCGAGAAATATCGGGTTCTGAAGCAATCAAATTTAAAAAGGTCGTCATGGCATAAACACCATCCAACATCCCTTCATCCATGTTAACGTCCAGAATTTGTGCGCCACCATCAACCTGATCTCTTGCTACTTCTAAAGCTTCATCGTATTTTTCTTCTTTTATAAGTCGAAGAAATTTTCGAGAACCAGTAACGTTTGTGCGTTCTCCAACGTTAATGAAGTTGCTTTCTGGTGTTATTACTAAGGGTTCTAAACCAGAAAGGGTAAGGTATTTTTTTGTTTCAGTCATGTCAGTCTTTTAAAAGTAGATTCCTGGTTATGCAGAAATGACAATTTTTCTTGGTTCGTAGTTTTTGGCAGCTTCAGCAATTGCTTTTATATGGTCAGGACTCGTACCGCAGCAACCACCAATTATATTTATTAATCCATCTTTTAAATAGTCTTCAATATATTGTTGCATTTGCTTAGGCGATTCTTCATATTCTCCAAAGGCATTTGGTAAACCTGCGTTAGGATGGGCCGAAGTGAAAAATTCCGTTTCGTTAGAAAGTCTTTGCAAATAAGGTTTTAATTGTTGCGCACCAAGTGCACAATTAAATCCAACACTCAATAATGGAATATGTGAAATTGAAGTTAAAAAGGCTTCGACCGTTTGCCCGGATAATGTTCTACCAGAAGCATCTGTTATGGTTCCTGAAACCATTATTGGAATATCAATATGGCGTTCTTCTTTTACTTCTTCAATGGCGAATAAAGCTGCTTTTGCATTTAATGTATCAAAAATAGTTTCGACTAAAAGCATATCAACACCACCGTCAATTAAGGCTTCAACTTGTTGTTTGTACGCAATTCTTAATTCATTAAATGTAATCGCTCTGTATTCTGGTCGATTCACATCTGGTGATAAACTCGCTGTTTTGTTTGTAGGGCCAATACTTCCTGCAACAAAACGCGGTTTTTCGGGATTTTCTTTTGTGAATTTGTCAGCGACTTGTTTTGCGATTTTAGCCGATTCAAAATTCAACTCATATACTAAATCTTCCATGTCATAATCTGCCATAGCAATTGTAGTCCCGGAAAAGGTGTTGGTTTCTACGATATCTGCGCCAGCTTCGAAATATTTTGCATGAATTTCTGCAATAGCTTCAGGTTGTGTAAGTGATAGTAAATCGTTATTTCCTTGTAAAGGTGATGGGTAATCTTTAAAACGTTCGCCTCTAAAATCTTCTTCTTGAAAATTATATTGCTGAAGCATGGTTCCCATAGCTCCGTCGAGAACCAAGATTCGTTTTTGTAATTCATCTGTTATTGTGCTCATAATATGTGTGTGTTCTCGATACAACTTTATTCCGATGGCATAAAATCACTCGAACTAACCTTAGTTTTCTAAAGCTTGTTTTAAATCGTTAATAATATCTTCTGGATGTTCTAAACCAACAGATACTCTTATTAATCCTGAAGTTATACCTGTTTCTAAACGGACATCTTCTGGTATTTTTGCATGTGTTGTAGATGCAGGATGTGTTACAATACTTCGTGTATCACCTAAATTTGCTGAAAGTGATAAGAGTTGAATTGCATTAAGAAATTTACGACCTGCTTCAATACCTCCTTTTATTTCAAAAGCAACGATACTTCCACCTGCTTTCATTTGTTTTTTTGCTAAGTCGTATTGTGGGTGCGATTTTAAAAATGGATATTTTACAAAATTCACATTGTCGTGAGATTCTAAAAAGGTAGCAACTTTTAATGCATTATCGCAATGTCTGTCCACTCTTACAGGTAATGTTTCTAAACTCTTTGAAAGAACCCAAGCATTAAAAGGAGATAAAGCTGGACCAGTATTTCTCGAAAATAAATATATTTTTTGAATTAAATCAGAGCTGCCAACCGTTACACCACCTAACACTCTACCTTGTCCATCTATTAATTTGGTAGCAGAATGAATTACTAAATGCGCACCAAATTTTATGGGTTGTTGTAAATAAGGGGTTGCAAAACAATTATCTACAATAAAAATGAGATTATGTTTTTTGGCAATATCACCTAAGCGTTGTAAATCTAAAATATCTACAGCAGGATTCGTTGGGCTCTCTGCATAAATAACTTTAGTATTGGGTTGAATTAGACTTTCGATTTTATCTAATTCATCAATTTTAAAATAACTATTTGAAATATTCCACTTTGGTAATATATTATTAAATAGGGTTTGAGTTGATCCAAAAATACTTCGACAAGAAAGGATATGGTCATCTGTATCAAGTAAAGCAGCAAAAGTTGAAAACACAGCGGACATACCTGAAGCAAAGGCATAACCACGTTCTGCACCTTCCATTAAACAGATTTTATCTACAAATTCTGATGAATTAGGATTAGAATAACGACTGTAAATATTACGTTGTTTTTCATCAGCAAAAGAAGCACGCATGTCTTCGGCATCTTCAAAAACATAACTCGATGTTAGATACAAAGGATTAGAATGCTCTAAAAATTGTGAGCGCTCTATTTGTGTGCGTATGGCTTGTGTTTCAATATGTTTTGAACTCATTTTCTAATCTTTAAATAAATCAAAAAAACTAAATACGTCTTAGACGTATGTATAGAAAATGTTATAAAGAAGTTTAATTACAGCTTTGTAATTATGTTGGGTTATCTATCCAATTGTGCGATAAATGAATCGACAATTACGTAGAAGTTAGCACCTTCTTAATAAGTTTAAGGGTTGCTAAGGTTTCAAAGGGTCTAATCCCTCCACCTTTCTTGATAACATTTCAATACGTTATTTGAACTTTGAATGGTACAATATTCCGAAAGAAAATAGGATTACACAAATTTTATTCACTTTATTTTAATCAAGACATATTGCATTTTAATTGTAACTTTGATTTACCCAAACAAAATTATTATGTTAGAAAATTTCTGGTTTAATGTGCAATACGGCATGAACCATGTTTTAGATATTAATGGATATGACCATGTCCTTTTTTTAATGGTATTGGCTGTGCCTTACGTTTTTAATGACTGGAAACGAGTACTAGTTTTAGTGACCACATTTACTTTAGGTCATACGCTTTCATTGGTGTTGGCAGCTTATGGTATTGTGAGTATTAATGGTGTGTTAGTGGAGTTTTTAATTCCGGTTACTATTTTAATCATGGCACTTTATAACGTCTTTACTGCAGGTAAAAAATCAAAAACGGGCAAGATTAGTTTGTTGTTTTTTACCACTTTGTTTTTCGGAATCATACATGGTTTAGGGTTTGCAAGAGAATTTAAAATGTTTTCGGGTCAATCGGAAAATAAACTAGAACTTCTTGTAGAATTTGCATTAGGGATTGAACTTGCCCAAGTCATCATTGTTTTTATTGTTTTATTTTTAGGGTTTTTATGCCAAACAGTCTTTAGATTTTCGCGTCGCGACTGGGTAATGGTAATATCTGCTATTGTAGTAGGACTTGTAATTCCGATGATAATAGAGAGCGATTTTCTAAAATAAACCAAAAAAGTTTGGTAAAACTTTAACGAGAAGTAAATGGCTTATAAAATACTATCCGTTTATCTTCGTTACTAACATGGTACGTTTGTATAACACTAATTATTAATGCCAAAGACAAAACAATTACGTTACGATAAAGCCTATTTACGAATAGCAAAAGAATGGGGCAAATTGTCTCATTGTAAGCGTAAACAGGTAGGAGCCCTTATTGTTAAAGATAGAATGATAATTTCGGATGGTTACAATGGTACACCAACTGGTTTTGAAAATTATTGCGAAGACGATGAAGGTTATACTAAATGGTATGTGCTACATGCCGAAGCCAATGCGATTTTAAAAGTAGCATCATCCACACAATCTTGCCAAGGAGCAACATTATATATTACACTTTCACCTTGCAAAGAATGTAGTAAATTAATTCATCAAGCAGGAATTGTACGTGTTGTTTATCATCAAGATTATAAGGATTGTTCAGGAATTGACTTTCTTAAAAAAGCAGGTATCGAATTAGAACTTATTGAAGATTTAAGAGAAGATTCTTGTTTTCACGAGAAATAAATATGGCAACAAAAAATAAATACATACCTCTTATTATCGGTGTTGCAATTGCAGCGGGAGTTATTATAGGTGGGAAAATGAATTTTTCTGATACGTCAGATAATCTTTTTTCTACAAATAGTAAGAAAGATAAACTCAATCGGTTAATAGATTATATAGATTACGAGTACGTAGAAGAAGTGAATACAGACAGTATTGTAGATGTTACTGTCAATGGTATTTTACATAATTTAGATCCGCATTCAACTTATATTCCTAAAGAAGATTTAGAGCGAATCACAGAAAACATGAAAGGTGATTTTGTAGGTATTGGTATTAACTTTTACCCTTACAGAGATACTATTGCAGTAATTAGACCTACCGAATATGGTCCAAGTGAGCGTGCAGGTATAATGAGTGGAGACCGTATTCTGTTAGCAGATGGAGATACACTTTATGGACCTAATGTTTCTAGTGATTTCATAAGTGAGAAATTAAAAGGTGATAAAAACAGTAATGTTAAACTTACGGTATTTAGAAAAGGTGAGGATGAGCTGTTAGAGTTTGATGTCAAACGAAAAGCTATTCCAATAAAAAGTGTAGAGGCTGCTTATATGCTTACTGATGACTTGGGATATATGAAAATGAATCGTTTTGCAGAATCTACTTTTAAGGAGTTTAAGTTGGCACTCAACGAGTTGAAAGATCTTGGCGCTACTAAATTAGCTTTAGACTTAAGGGATAATCCAGGTGGATTCTTAGGTATAGCAGAACAAATTGCAGATGAGTTTTTAGAAGATGGTAAACTCATATTGTTTACCAAAGATAAAAGAGGCAAGGAAGAGCATATTTACGCTACTAAAAGAGGCGATTTTGAGGTAGGTGATCTTTACATTCTTATCAATGAAAACTCAGCGTCGGCAAGTGAAGTTATAGCAGGTGCATTACAAGATAATGATAAAGGCATTATTGTAGGAAGACGCTCTTATGGAAAAGGTTTAGTACAACGCGAAATGGCATTAGGTGATGGTAGTGCTGTGCGATTAACCGTATCTAGATATTACACACCAACAGGTCGTTCTATTCAAAAACCATATACGAATGGTGATACTGAAAGTTATTACAATGATTATTATAAGCGCTTAAGGACAGGAGAATTAGCGCATGAAGAAAGTATAAAAGTAGATGACTCTTTAAAATATACAACACCAAAAGGAAAAGTAGTTTACGGAGGTGGAGGTATTATTCCGGATATATTTGTACCCATAGATCGTTTATTTGATAATGAAACCATCAATTATTTAAGACGACGAGGGCATTTTGGATATTTCGTTTTTGAAGAATTAGATAAAGATCGTACATTATATGAAGGTGTTTCTAAGTACGATTTTATTAATAATTTTGAAGTAAGTGATGATATTGTTATGAGTTTTCAAGATTATGTTAATCAAAGAGAACGTACCAATATTTCTTTTGTAGCTTATAATGCAGAAATAAGACGACTGATAAAAGCAACTTTAGCACGACAATTATTTGATGATAATGCGTTCGAAGAAATCCTAAATAAGGAAGATATTATGGTGCAAGAAGTGATACTTTTAAGTACTGATTATCCTAATATTAAGCAGCAATAACCTTTTAAACTTTATCGTGAATTTTAGTTTGTTTGCCATCATTCCAAAGTGTTAAAATATCTGTGGCTACATGTGATCCGCTACCACAAGCCATAGCAAACTGACTTCGCCAACCTGCTAAAGTACCAGCAACATAAAGATTTTTTTCAACAAGATGATCGGTGTTTTTTAACCAGATTCTATCTTTTGCTATGGCTGCCCTTGGGTGTGGTTCAATGTAATTTTCTAGCCCTTTTATGGTTATAAAACTAGTATACCCAACAGCAATAACTACAATTTTGGAATTATAAGTATTCGAATTGGTTGTAATAATAAAGTGGTCACCATTTTTTTCAATGGAGCTAACTTTTTCATTTTCAATTTGGGTAATATGAGGATAAAGATCTGTTAATTGTGTTATGCCTTCGGTTAGAATTTCAGAGCCTAAAGTGCCAGGTTGTAAACCTAAAACATTATTAAATAAGGCATTTTGAAGATGTGATGTTTTTTGGTGCGTTATAATGCCAATAGTTTTGTTTTCTGCAAACGGTTTGTTTTTAGCCGAACCTAAAACTAAAGCGCAGGATAAACCAGCAGCTCCACCACCAATAATTAAAGCATCAAAATTCATTAGCGACGTTTACTTAATTTTTCAATCTTTTTTGAAATTCGAAGGATTTGCAATAAAACCAATGCACAAAGTGCAGCTACAATTGTAATTAATGCGGTTTGACTTTCTCCTTCAAACAGTGCCTCAAAATTTAACTTTGTCGTATTAAAAATGATAAGCGCTAATGCAATGACTGATAGAATAAGTGTAAATACTTTCATGTTTAAAAATTTAAGCCAGTAAAGCTTTAATGTTATGCGCAAATAATTTTACTGCGATGGCTAACAAAATTACACCAAATATTTTTCTTATAATGTTAATTCCGTTCGCACCTATGATGCGTTCAATTTTTGAAGACGTTTTTAATACAATATAAATTACAACTACGTTACTAATTACTGCAACAATAATGTTTTCAATAGCAAATTCTGCACGTAACGATAATAAGGTTGTTAATGTTCCTGGTCCTGCCATAAGCGGAAATGCCAATGGAAAAACTGAAGCAGTGACAGCACTATGTTCATCATCTTTATAAAGCGTAATGCCCAAAACCATTTCTAAGGCAATAAAGAATATAACAAATGCACCTGCCACAGCAAATGAGTTAACGTCGATACCAATTAGGCTTAATAGGCTTTTTCCAACAAACAGAAAAATAACCATTATAACACCAGCTATTATAGATGCTTTTCCGCTTTGTATATGGCCAACTTTTTTACGAAGATCTATAATGATTGGAATATTTCCGATGATGTCAATAACCGCAAAAAGGATCATGAAAGCTGTGAATATTTCTTTAAAATTAAGTTGCATTTTTTTAGTGTTTTAAAACTTTTATAAAATTGAAAATTTAACCGTAAGTAATTATAATATAGCCTGTTAATGGTTAAATTGCATTAGTGTTTTTGAAATTTTTTGCAAAGGTGCGATATTATTAAAGATTTTCAATAGAAAATTGCGGTTAAGTTTAAGTATTTTTGCGGCATGTTTCAACTCGGAAAAACCATTGTCTCAGAAGACATTATAGAAAAGGATTTTGTTTGCAATCTTTCAGCATGTAAAGGTGCTTGTTGTATTGACGGAGATGCAGGTGCTCCTTTAGATAAAGATGAAGTCAAAATACTAGAAGATATCTATCCTAAAGTAAAACCTTTTCTTAGGAAAGAAGGTATCGATGCTATTGAAGCTCAGGGAACTTCAATAACGACAGATTTTGGAGATTTTGAAACTCCATTAATTAATGGTGCAGATTGTGCTTACGTTATTTTTGATGAGAAGAAAACGGCACTTTGCGCCATAGAAGAGGCTTATAACCAAGGAGAAATTAAATGGAAGAAACCGGTGTCTTGTCATTTATATCCCATAAGAGTTAAAGAATACACTGAATTTTCAGGTGTTAATTATGATAAGTGGGAGATTTGCGACGATGCCTGTTCTTTAGGTAAAGAATTGCAAGTGCCTGTTTACAAATTTGTAAAGGAAGCATTGATTAGAAAGTTTGGAGAAGATTGGTATGCTGAGTTGGAGAAGGTGGCCGAAAAAATGAAGAAGTAATAATTAAGTTGCTTAAATAAATGTATAAGTTATATTAGCTTCAGTCAAAGGAAGGCTTAATTCTTTCGTGTTAAGTTCTGCATAAGCCAAACCTTTCTTGTAATTTTTTAAATAATATAGTGATTGGGTAGAATTTCAAAAATAGGCCTATTCACTAATAAAAGAAGTCAAAAAAAACAAGTAAATTCCTTATAAGTAGTATATTAGACTTTTAAAACTCTAATATGAACCTACAGATCTATTTTTTGTTGGGTTCTATAGTAGCATTTTAAAAAGTGACTATAGCTATGAAACACATCTACCTTATTTTAAGTTCACTTCTCTTTTTTATTGCTTTGCCAGCCCAGACTACTTGGCAAGAGTATACAAAAATAGCAGATTCTCTGCAGGTACAATTTCAATTTGATGGTGTAATAGAGCCAAGAGAGAAAGCAATTGAATTAGCTGCGGTAACTCAAAAAGATACCATTCCGTTTTTAAATTTATTGTTAGCAATGAGTAAAAATGAACGTAATGTAGACAATCCTGAAATTAATAAACCGCTTTATAAAGCGCTTCAATCTCAAATTTTAGAACTCGAAGCACGCAACGCAAAACCAGAACGACTTTACCAAGCATATAGGCGCATGTATATTATTGCGCATAATTTTATTCGCAACATGGAGGATACAGAAGTCTATGTCGGTAAATCTATAGCATATCATTATCAATGTGAGACTATTGACTCTTTAGTTTTATTTAAAGGTTTACACACTTCTGGCGTTATATCTCGAGAAGTTGGTAAACTTAATAAATCGGTAGAGGTATTTAAGGAAGCAGAGCGTTTTTATGGTTTTATGACGGCAAAAGACACCAATGTAATGGCTAGTGTTTATAAAGATTTAGCAATGGTTTATCACTACAATTTTTTAAATATTCCTTCTGAACGTTTAAAATATGTAAAAAAAGCAGAAGCCTTATTTAATAGCGTTAGTAGACCTAACTTAGATTATTTATTAGGTGTTTATAATGATCTTTCAGAATATGAAAAGCGTCAAGGTAATTACAAAATTGCAGCAGGTTATTTAAATAAAGGTCTAGACATCTATTTAAATAATAGAGAAGAGGCTCAACGCTATAGAATGGGTAAAATAGGAGTGAAAAAAGAACTGCAATTTCATTCTGCCTTAATGGAAATTTACAGAGAAACAGGACAAGAAGATTTTGTGCTTTATCATTTTGAGGAAATGAAGAAAATAAATTCTAAACACACATTAGATGATATTGAGTCGGACTTTTATGCAACAGCTCACATTATACTTGCGAAATATTACGGTTTTAGGGATAATGATAAAGCTTTAGAATATCTGAATGAAGGTTTGAAGATTCATAAAAACTTAAGTTTTGATAAATTTGAAGAAGAGTTCACAATAGCAAGAATAAAGATATATATCGATCAACAGCGATTTCTTGAAGCACAAGAATTATTAAAAGCGTTGGAGACTGTAGAAGATTTACCTCAGTTTATTAAAAAAGATATACTAATCCTTAATGCATCATTAAATTTAAAAAACAATAATAGAGATGTAGCGTACAGTTATATTAATAAATTGATTCATGGTTTTTCTGATGCCAATAACGCGTTAGATATTAAAACAATTACATATAATGAGTTTACACCAAGTCTTGTTTTAAACGATACAGAACTTATTTTAAAAGTTGTAAATGATCTTAATGACGCGCCTTTTAAAGATGATAAGATAAAGCATAATTTACATGTGTTAGCTTTAAAACAATTTGAATCTAATTTTAACCAAGAATTTTTAAACGATAAACTTAAAAAAAGCTATGATCAAATAGGATTATATTTTTACAATAAAGCTTCTGAAGGTCTTCTTAGTGAGGAAGATAAAATTCGTTTTTTGAATTTTACGGAAGCTATTGAAGCTAAATTTTTATTAAACACCTTTCTCGCAAATAGAATAACATCAGGAAAAACTGAGGCAGATTTAACAGTTGAAAAAGAGCAACAAATACGATCAAATATCACGTATTTAAAAAAGAAAAATATAACGACGAAATCAGATAGCTTAAGCCAGCTTATTTTTGAAGAAAATGTAAAACTCAAGTCTATTGAAGAACAATTGCAGAAAGATGGTTTTAATATTTCTAAGCTAGTTAATATAGCACATCCGCTTCAAAATCTTGAAACCTTTAAAGATCGTTATATTATTAAGTTTAAAGTTGTAGACAACCAATTATTTAGAGTCCTCTGTTATGATAATAAAATAGCAATTAAAAAAATAGGGGATTACAAGAGTTTAAGCTCTAAAGTTGAAGGTCTTGTTTCTGAATTAAAGGACATCAATGTTCCTGTTGCAACTATAAAGCAACATTCTGAAAGTCTATATAACACTTTACTCAAAGATGTAGATATTTTGGCTATTGATAATGTTCATATTATACCAGATGGTATTTTACATTATTTACCATTTGAGCTTTTAGTGACTAATAACGACTACATTCTTAATGAAACGAAAGTGAGTTATGCATCTTCTTTAAGCTTTATAAATTCGCCCATACATAACAATGAAAAAAACGGAAAAATTGCTTTATTTGCTCCTTCATATGCATTGTTTGCCCCATCAGATAAGCAACTAGCAGTAAGAGGTGAGCCTTATCATTTAGAAGGAGCTTTAAAGGAAGTTTCTTCCATCTCTAAGCTATTTGAAAATAGTGATGTTTATGTAAATGATAAAGCGTCAAAAGGATCATTTAAATCATTGTCTCCTGATTATTCTATTTTGCATTTGTCAATGCATTCCTTTTTAAACGATGACGACTCTGAGTTGAGTAGTTTAGTGTTTTCGGACGATGATGAGGATCATGAACTTTACATTTCAGAATTATATGGCTTAAATCTCAATGCAGACATGGTGGTTTTAAGTGCTTGTAATACAGGAGTTGGAGAGTTGAAAACAGGAAAAGGTATTGTGTCTATGAATACCGCTTTTACAGCTGCAGGAGTACCTTCCGTATTATCAAGTTTGTGGAGCGCACCAGATGATGCTACACAAGAAATTATGATTGCATTTTATAAGCATCTTAAAGAGGGTTCTGATAAATCTGAAGCATTACAATTGGCAAAACAAGATTATCTAAATACTACGGAAAATGAATTATTAAAGCATCCTTATTATTGGGCTGGTTTTGTTGTTTCTGGTGATATTTCATCTATTGCAACTAAAGAATCGGATGATATTTGGTATTTTTTAGGAGGCTTTGGATTAGTGCTATTAGCTTTTGTATTTTTTAAAAGTAAGAAGAAGCAAGCGGCATAACTTCTAATCCAATTGTTCTAATAACCGCTCAGCAGCATTTTTCTTATAAGTACCATTTTCTATCACTGTGTTCAAACTCACTATAGCTTTCTTAGTGTTATTAATTTTAATATAAGCTAGGGCTAAGTACCATTGCTGTTGGGCTTTTAGTTTTTGTGGTAGCTTATTATTCTGTTCCAATATTTTTATAGCTTCGTTATTCTTATTGAGTTGTAATAAAACATTGGCTTTATAAAATGCAATCGTAGCATTGTCACCTTCCTTTAAAATAGCATCAAAATAATTGAGTGCTTCTTTATAGTCTTTAGCTTCATAAGAAATAAAAGCTTTTGATTTTAAATCATCAGAGGCTTCTCCACGTACTATAGGGTGCACTACATTCTCAAAAGGTGTAAAATTGGTTGCGAAAAGTACGTCGTTATCTAAATTTGATGGTCCAAAATACCAAAAACTAGGCAATGCCAATAGTATAATAATAGAAGCGGCAACGAGCCATTTTATGTATGTTTTTGACGATGCCTTTGTGGAATTTTCAAAAGAATGAAGTTCTTCTTTTAGTTGCGTTTGCGTTTCTTTTTTGATAACCGTTTTAAGATTCTCTTGGAATTTAAACGTTTTTTTAAATTCAGGATCTGTGGCCAATAAATGGTCAAATTCCTTTTGCGCTTCAGGGGAAAGCGTTTTAGAAAAATAGTGCGCTATGAGTTTGTCTTTAGTCATAATTAGGGATTAAAAATCAGGTCTTTAAGGGATTTTATACAACGCGATTTTTGGCTTTTTGCTACATCTTTATTAGAATAGTTTAATTCATTTGTAATTTC
The DNA here is from genome assembly GCF_013404085.1 of Winogradskyella helgolandensis. Taxonomy (NCBI): domain Bacteria; kingdom Pseudomonadati; phylum Bacteroidota; class Flavobacteriia; order Flavobacteriales; family Flavobacteriaceae; genus Winogradskyella; species Winogradskyella helgolandensis. The sequence goes on from NZ_JABFHO010000001.1 coordinate 1,227,382, forward strand.
ATCAATAGTAAAACCTCTGTAATAGAATAGCGTTAATATGGCTTTACATTTTTCACCTAAACTTTTAAAGGCTATTTGTAATTTTTGCTGATCGTCTGACAGATCCTCTATTAAATCTATAGTGTAATCAGTATCTATTTTTAAGCTCTCTAAAGTTGTATCCTCATCAATTGAATACATCTTTTTTTGTTGTCTTAACCTTTTGTAAATCATGTATTTTCCAATACTAAAGAGATAAGTTTTTAGTTCGCTTTTTAAATCATCTAATTTTCCATCAACAGCGTTATCATGCAACGCAATAATAGCATCTTGATAAATATCAATAATCGTTGCTTGATCTAAAGGATATTTTTTTGCAAATCCAATAAAAGCTGCCTTGTAATCTAAATAAACGGATTTCAGTGCTTCTGAATTTCGTTTTTTTAAAGCTTCAACAAGAACCTTATCTACCATATTAGTGTCATTAAGTTTTCAAAAGTAAACAACATAAATTAAAAATATAAAAAAGAACCAAGACATGTTTACCTTTTTGATAATAAGGACACTAAAGAGAAATGAATTATAAATATTAAGTGTTAGTGTTTTAAATAATGAAGTATACCTCATAGAACTTCGGATTAAGAATGCTAACCAATTAAAAACTTTTAAATTATGAAAACACAATTTTTAAACTTGTCAAAAGCCTTTTTTATGGCGATTTTCATTTCAATGACATTAACGGCATGTTCTTCTGATGATTCAGATTCACCAGATGATGATGGAGGAAGCGATGTAGAATTTTTCGCCAGAGTTAATGATGGGCAATTTACCCCAGACGATGTTATAGCGATAGGCTCAGTTGGGGTTAATTTTTTTAGTATAACGGCTACAAAAGATAATGGCGAAAATGTAGACATTACGATACCAAGTGTAGAGTTAGGTACTTATACGGCAACAGGAGATACCGATACTCAGGTTATTTCTACATATAGACTCAATAATACAAATCCAGCTTTAAGTACATATACCGCAATGCAAGGCAGTGTAACCATTACAAGCAGTGAGCAAATTAGCTCTGTTTTGCGTAATGTAAAAGGAACTTTTTTCTTTACCTATTCTAGAGACGATGAGCCACAGGTTTACGAGTTTACCGAAGGAGAATTTAATATTGATGTCCTCTATTTCTAATTCCACATAATTTATACAACCATATTTTATATACTAAACAAACAAAATTTTAAACAATGAAAAACTATAAATTAATAACAGCATTTGTAATCATTAGTGTCTTAGGTGTACTTACTGTTAACGCACAAACAGAGACTAAAATTGGTGGCTTTTTAGCCTATGGTACAGAAATAGAAAATATAGGGATTGGTGTCAATGCAGAATTTCCAATTATGGATAAACTTACTATTGCGCCTTCCTTTATTTATTATTTACCAAAAGAAGAGGGTTTTATTAAAGTGAATTGGTTTGAGTTTAATGCCAATGCCAATTACTATTTTATGGATGAAGAAAACATCTCTGTTTATGGTATTGGTGGTTTAAATTACTCCAGTGTTAAAGTCTCTTATGATGGTGATAATTCGTTTTTAGGAGAAAATTATTCATCAAGCGATGGCAGAATAGGTCTAAACTTAGGTGCAGGTGCTAACTTTAATATTGGTAGTAAAATTGAACCTTTTGCAGAATTAAAATATGTTATCATTGATGGTGGACAGTTAGTTATAGCAGCTGGTGTAAAATATAAATTATAAGCAATCAGCTTTTTTAGCCCTTTAAGACTATTTAAATTTTAAAAAACTCAGGATAATATAAAGTCCTGAGTTTTTTTATGCCCTAGTATTTAGACGTACTAAAAGGAAGATTTCAAATTATTACTAAAAAAAATAAAGAATTGTGTTTACCTTTTTTTAAAACAGACACTAAATAGAAAATACCGAGTTGTTAAAACGTTAATGCAATACATATGAAAGCACTAAAACCACTATTTATTACACTTGTTTTTCTATTAATGAGTAATGCTGTTCAAGCGCAGTTTTGGAAGAAATTAGCAAAAAAAGCAGAGAAAAAAATTGAAAGAGAAGCAGAAAATCGCGCGGAAAAACGCGTTAATAAAAATATAGACAAAGTATTTGACGAAGCAGAAGACGGCATAGATAATATAGATCTAAAAACAGAAAAAGTAGATGTAAAACTTCCTGATAGCTATCATTTTGAATGGAAATATAGCATGAAAACGCAAACTCAAGATAAAGAGATTAACATGTATTATATGCTAAAAAAAGAAGCAGCATACATTGGTGTAATTGTGATTTTAGATGAGTTTGATACTTCAAAAAATAGCAAAACTATAATGGATGGCGAAAGAGGCGCGTTTATCACTTTTATGGATGTAAATGGTCAAAAAATATACAGAGCGATGGAACTTCCTGAAGCAGATCCTTTAGAAGAAAACACCAATGATTTCATATTAGAAAAAACAGATACCAAAGAGATTTTAGGATATAGTTGTCAAGGTTACAAAACCCAAATAAACGACGGAACGATGCATTTTTATATGGCAAATAATGCGCCAATTAGTTTGCATTCTGCATTTGGTAAAAATCAAAGCATGCCTAAAGGCTTTAATAAAGAACTTCTAACGGGTTTAAAAGATGGTCTTATGTTAGAGGCCGAATTTACTAGTGATAAAAACAGCAATAACAATTTTAAAACCACATGTACCGAGCTTAAGAAAGTGGATTATACATTAGACGTAAGTCAGTATAGTTCTTTAAGTGAATTAGGTAGCAAAAATTAATTATAGACGTAAACAACCAATCATGAAAACAAAATTACTCACTTTAGCATTGTTATTTTCAATAGCGATTAGTGCTCAAATTACAAAATCTGAAGCTTATATTCCAGGAACTAAATTAGTGTTTTATGCTAATGAATGTGGAAACACCATACCAGAAGCGGCTGGTAAATTAACCTTTTGCGATGGCAACGGAAATTTAGGAGTTGTAGAAGAAAGTTATGGGCTTAATAACAGAAATATAAGGTATATGGTAGAGAATAGAGCCAATGCAGATGAAGCATTTGTAACTAATGATGGCTTATCTATTAAACTAGCAGATGGCACATATGAAAATGTACCAAACATTGCTATTCCAGATTTTACCACAGCTGGAGATTGGCAAAATGATAATATTTTTAGAGGTGCTTTAATTATGCCTAATAACAATGTTATTTTTTCTGGTGGTGACTATTATTTATATACCTACAACCGTACTCAAAAGACGATATCTACAATAGAATTTTCTGATTTTCGTAGTCCTGTAACTATGACATACGATGAAGATCGTGATGTAGCTTGGATTATTGCACGTGATGGCAGTGGTCCTCATCTGTACAGTTACAATGAGACTATTGGGTTAGTACATATTAGTGCATTGTCTTTGTCTATCAATGTTGCGCAATTATCAGCTGGTGCACTGATTTCGCCAACGTTCACCTATCGAGATAATCATTTGTATTTTGGTATTCAATCAGGTTTATTTAAAGTAAGTGTACTAGATTATACAACTACAAGTTACAATACTACTTCAACACCAAGTATACCAAGCGACAATGTAAGTGATATTAAGTTTGATGATAATGGTGACTTATGGCTAGCTTTAAATGAAACTAACGATGGTAGTATTCTTAAATTTAATATCGCAAATGAAACCTTTGAGCAATATGAATTACCAAGAGCTACTAATCCTGCCTATACGTATAAGTTTAGTAATATAGCTCTAGATAATGCTGGCACAATTTGGTGTACAGCACTTAACTATAATGGTTTAATAAAATTAGAATTTGATCAAGGTGTGCCACAATGGGAACAAATACCATTAGCAGATTTACCACAATTAGGTTTAGAATCACCATATGTGCCAGATAATATCTTTTATAAAAACGATAAATTTTATTTCACAACGTTTTCAGCTTCTTCGGGTTCTAGTAGTGTTGATCAAATTTTAATAAATGATAACGGTAATTGGTCTTCCATAACAGATAATGAAACAGGAAATATTTCTTACTTATCTAGCAAGCGGTTTAATTATAATTTACCAGATGATAATGGTGGTATGTGGTGGTTTAATTGGTATGATGATGTTATTGTACATCGTATGGCTAATGATGAGCAGTTTGTATTTACAGATGTATCCAATCTCGGTAGTTATGCAGCCATCGATATAGATGATAAGCCTATTATACCATTAAGTATAAGTGGTACTAAAATCACCAAAATAGATACACCTCTTTTTTATGGTTTATTAAACGATACAAATCAAAACGCAAATGGATTAGTACGTCATAAAGATGAGGTTTGGTGGTATAACGAAAGTACCTTACAGGTTAAGATTTTAAAATATAATCAAGTTATAGCGACGTTCGATTTAGATGCTAGCTATGAAAATATTTATAATTTTCAGGTAGATTCTAATGGTGATGCCTGGTTTTCTAAAAATGCAAGTAATGGTTCTATCATTAAAAAGTTTGAAACCAGTACTGCAACGACAACAGATTATACCTTTACAGAAAATTTAGGAACATTAAAACGAACTGTTGCAGCACCAAATGGTGCAATGTGGTTTGTGAGATCCAATGGGCTTATTTATTACGATGGTAGCACATTTACAATTTATCCAGGGGCTAATTATCCTGAGCTTTCTAAAATAGTATCATTAATAGTAGATACTAATAATGTTGCTCATGTATTATTAAATGATAATACTGCCATTGTAAAAATTGAAAATGCAGGAACCTCTAACGTGTCATTTAGCACCACGTTTTTAGAAGGTATCAATTCTATTTTGCCAGCTTTAAGTCATTACAGACCAGATGATTTATCTATTGATAGTCAAGGTGCCATGTGGACACATGCTTCTCAGAATGCATTTAAACTTACAGATGCAGATATGGCTACGGAATACAGAACTGAAGGTGAAACTTATAATGTTTCTGGTTTAATATATAACGATCTTAATGAAAACAATGTTTTTGATACAGGTGAAGAGTATGCAGGTCAATTAGTGGCTTTAAAACTAAATGGGAATGTATATTCTACATTTACCAATGCCAATGGAGTTTATGCATTTTATATGTATGATGAAAATTCAACTTATGAAATTACGTTGCCAACCATTGGGCAATTTGTTACAGCTTCAAATAGACAGTTAGAAGTTGTTGTTGGTAGCAGTGATCAAAATTACGATGGTAATGATTTTCAGTTAAGACCTAAGTTTGTGAATTCTTTACTTGTAAAAAGCAGTTCTAAGTTAGGAGCTTGGGGATTTGTAAGAGCTAATTTTGAAAACACCTATACTACGGCAATCGGTAATTTATCACCAACAAAAACGTTTAACAATCTTGAAGTTACTTATACGTTTAAAAATCAAGATGAAAATAGTAACAATATTTTACCGTCAATAGATGATGTGAAAGTGTATGAGTTAGATCCTAATGGAGGCTTTCAACTTATAGAAAAAGTAACTATTGATCAAAGAAATAACAAGTGGAGCGTAGATTTACTACCAGGTGCTTATACGCAAAATGAATTAACCGTTACGCCAGACATCTCAGAAACTGGTGCACAAACCGATATTAAAATTACCATACCAACGGTAAGTCCACTTAATACGTACATAATAGAAATAGATACAGGTCTGTTTGATCCTTCTGAATCAGGTGTAATTATAAATCATGGTGTTTCAAAGATGGGCTCTGATAATTTTGAAGATGCTAACAGTAATCCGCTTTTAGATCCTATAATTTTATTTCCTCTTGGAGATCGTGATGAAAATAATACCGGTTTTGATGTAGACGATTCGCCATATTTAAATCCAAACGATGTTTATATAGATCCACCATATTTAGAACCTAAACAAGTTTATGGACCAGGACCTTATAGTGCTAAAATTTATAGTTCATACGATCCCAATGATAAATTGGTAGATGAAGGTGTTCCTGGAGTAGTTAATGATAGACATATTGAACGCAAATGGTTAACCTATACTATTCGTTTTGAAAACTCAGGAAATTTCTCAGCAAAAGATGTGGTTGTCACTGATGTGTTGGATGCTAATTTAGATCCTAACTCAGTAAAAGTGATAGAAGCAAGTCATAATTATAATGTAGATATTCTTAAAAATGGAGCAGGGGAAAATGTTTTAAAATTTAGCTTCAATGATATCTTTTTACCATTTGATGATGCCAATAATGATGGTTATATAAAGTTTATGGTAAAAGCAGATGAAGGCATTGCAGAAGATGCCATTGTAAATAATAGCGCTAACATCTATTTTGATCAAAACCCTGCGATTATTACCAATATAATTCAGGTACGTTTCTTTACTATAGAAACATTAGGTATTGAAGATGAGGACTTGGTGTCTCAGTTTAAAATGTATCCGAATCCTGCACATTCAATAGTTAATATAGAAACAAAATTACAAATTGAAAATGTTGAGGTCTATACTATTTTGGGAAACAAAGTATTAGAAACCACAAGCAAGCACATTGATGTTTCTCAATTAGCAGAAGGTACTTATATCTTAAAAGTTAGTTCAGAACGTGGTACCTTAAGTAAGAAGCTAATTATAAATTAACTCTGAGGTTACTAATTACACCATATAATTCTCTAAGTACACATATTCATTTAGTTATTAGTTGATTATGTGTACTTTAATAAAAAACATAAAATATGAAAACTCTAAATTTTTTAAAAAGCAGTGTATTTGTAGTTTGTTTCTTTATGCTACAAACTGTTTATGCGCAATTCGGAAAAGCAAATAAAGTTAAGCTTCCAGAGTCTTATAACTTTGAGTACATCTATAAACTTAAATTAACCCATAAAAAAGGAGATGTAAACCTGGATTACTATCTAAAGGAAGATGCTAATTATTTTGGTTTTGATACTACTGAAATGACTAAAGGAAGTGCAGATACTAACATATTTATGGTCATGGATGCTGAGCTCGAAATTACAGCCATGTTTATGGAAATGATGGGTAAAAAAGTGGTTCAGAAAACAAAATTAAAAACCTCAGATTTTACTTCTAAGCAAGAGGATATGTCAGATTATGATTTTAAACAAATCGATTCAAAAACTATTAATGGTTATGACTGCGAAGGCTATTTGAGTGAAAATGATAAAGTAAAAATTATCTATTATATTACGGATGATGTGCCTGTGAGTTTCAATCAAATGTTTGGAGATAATGTTAAGAATCTTCCAAAAGGATTTAATGCAGAGATCATGAAAAAATACGCTGAGAAAGGCTTAATGATGGAAATGATTTATGAAGACAAAAAGAAATCCAAAAATAATATAACCATGGAATGCACCAGTTTGGAGAAAACAGATTTTTCAATTGATACCACAAAATATGGTTCTATGATGGGAGCATTTGGCGGTTAAGTAATAATTTGATTCTTTAGTTTTACGGGAATTTGTAAAATTATTTTAGTGCCAGAAGGGATTTCGTTTTCGTATAAATCTTCAATCTCTAAAGTATATGAATTTTGGAAAGCTTCTGAAAAATTAGCCAATCGTGCTTTGGTTATATCTATTCCAACGGAGTTTCGTTCTAGTCGCTTTCTTTCATTTATTTCTTTTGATGCCAATCTACCAATCCCATTATCTGTAATCTCTACAGTTATAAATTCTGATGATTTCTTACTAACCTTTAAGTCAATTTTTTTATTATCTGATTTTGAGGATAAACCATGCCATAATGAATTTTCTAAAAAAGGTTGAAGAACTAAAGATGGGAGTTTGATGATTTCAGTGTTGATTGTCGGATCTACTTTAATGTTAAAATCTATTTCGTTTGAAAATCGAATGTTTTCAATATTCATATATAATTTCATGGTTTCAAGTTCATCATTAAGTGATGTTTCTTTTTCTTTTGAAGCCATTAAAATCTTTCGAATTAGTTTCGAAAACTTATTGAGATAATAAACCGCATTAGTTTTATCATTATTAATAATGTAAAGTTTAATGGAATTCAACGAATTGAAAATAAAATGCGGATTCATTTGGCTTCGCAACATATCTTGTTCTAGGGTTAAAATATGTTTATCGCGCTTTAACGCTTTTGTTCTATGGATAATAAAAAGGGCGATGCCTATGGCACCGAGAAGAAATGATGTGTAAAGTAAGATTTGTTTATTGCGATCTAATCGTAAGCGAACGGCTTCATTTTCTAGCGCTAAAGCTTTTATTTGGTTGTTTTTATTTTCGTTTTCATATTGTATTGCAATATCATTAACGTACTGTAAGTTTTGCTCAGTAAGAATGGTGTTTTCTATTTCAACAGCATCCTGATAATATTTTAAGGCAGCTTTATAATCATTGTTCTTCTGGCTTACTTCTGATAATAATTTGCTCGATTCAGCTACAGTTGATTTTAAATTATAGGAATTAGAAATGTTAAGTGCTTTTTTTAAATGTTCCTCAGCGGATACGAGTTGGTTGGTTTCTGTTTCTAATTGTCCAAGGTTGAGGTATGAAGCTGAAATATAGTATTGATCGTCTAAATCTAGAGCTTTTTCTAAGGCTTCTAAAATAATAGGTTTTGCATCTTTATAGTTACTTTGTTTTAGGTAAACACGTCCTATACTGTTAAAACAAATAACACGACCAATTTCTGAATCAATAGTATCATTGTAGTCTAATGAAAGCTGGTAACTAGATAGGGCAGTGTCTAAAAAACCTTTAGCCTCTTGCGCGTAACCTATGTTATGATAATTAATAGCAAGTCCCAATTTGTTGTCTGCTTCTTTTTCAAGTTTAAGTGATTTGTTGAATTGGAGTAGCGCTAAATCATATTGCTTTAGTACTAAATAAATATTGCCAATACTATTTTGAGATATGGCAATATTATGAGTTATAGCTTTGGATGGATCAATAACGGAATACGCAATTTTTAATGCTTCTGTGTGATAGTCTAGTGCTAGTTTAACAATGTCCATGCGCCTGTAAACTACACCAATCATGTTAAGACTTGTAATCTTTAACTCATCGCTATTTGCTTCGTCTGCGTAGGTTTGAGCTTCCTGATGAAGCTGTAAAGACTCATCGTAATTAGAGATATCTCTTTGTATGACGCCCAAAGCGTTAAGTGCGTAGCTGGCTCCTTCATTCCAAGACGTTTCCTTAGACAGATTTAATAAATGTGTCATCTTTGCACTATCACTCTCAAATGGTTTTAGAATAGAATCTATTATAGTGTATTGCGAAGGCTTATTTATTTCAACATAACTTATAGCGTTTTCAAAATCCTCGGATTGAGCAGCGCTATAAGAGCCATAAAAGAATATCAGGATGCTAAGGCCTAACAGCTTATGCGTATAAAAATATTTCATAAACTATAATTTTTCTAGAAAATCTGATTTTCGCTGTCTTGCTACAGGAATTTTATGGTCACTATCCATAATAACATAACCTTCATTTTTTATAAATGCTTTTATTTTGTTAAGGTTAATAATATAGGAGTTATGAATTCTAAAAAAATAGTGTTCTGGTAAAATAGCATCAACCTCTTTTAGTTTTTTGGTAATGACTATTTTTTTCTGATTTTGTAAGTATAGCGTACTATAATTACCGTCGGATTCTATGTATATAATTTCATCAATATCTAAAAAGAGTAATTTTCCATCCGTATTAATGGTGATCTTTTTTTTATCGAATTGCGCATTAAAATTAATAAGCATGCGCTCTAATTTATGTGTGCTAATTGAGCGCTCACTGTGTTTTTTGATTTTTAAGATGCAATCTTTTAAATCGTCTGAGTCTATCGGTTTTAATAGGTAATCCGTTGCTTCATGTTTTAATGCTTTTATAGCATATTCATCATAGGCTGTAGTAATTACTACAGCAAAGTTAATGTCGTTTAGTTGCTCTAAAAATTGAAAGCCTCCAATGGTTGGCATTTGTACATCTAAAAATAAACAATCTGGTGTGTTGGAGTTTAAAAAAGTCAATGCTTCATCCGGATTAGTAAAAGAAGCCATAACTTCTATTTCTTCATTAAAATTGTTGATTTCCCAAATTAAACTTTGGATAGCTTTTGGTTCATCATCTACAATTACTGCTTTTAACATGCTCATAAATTATTAAATATAAATATAGGAATATATTGATTGCTTAGGATATAATTATGTGTGCAATGCATAGTTTTATGTGTAGAATGCAAAAATAAGGTGTAACCATCTATACACTATTTTTTACCATTTATACATTGCAGTATATATGGGTGGAGAATTAAAATGATATTTGCATAATGAAACTAACCAAAAGTTAGAGCAAATTAGGGGTTTGCTTTTTTGGTTTTTAGCTATTAATAGGTTAAAAAAAATTAGGGTTGTAAAACACTAATATTTCATTACTGTGTTAATTTATAATAAATGATTTTATAGTCGTTTATTATTAGTTTTAGTTAGTTATTAGGGAAAAAAGAGCGTTATGTCAACGCTCTTTTTTGGTGCTTAATTCTAATGCGATTATTTGCCTTAACCTCCAATAAACTCGCTTACTCACCTTGATTTTAACACGATAAAACTTACAAATTTTTTTATGCTATTTTTATTGTAAGGTTCTGAAAATTAATCGATTGGTCTAATTTTTAAAGATCCTCTTTTTTATGTGGCTATAAACAGATTTGTTAAGAACTTGTTGACAATGTTTATAAAATTACCTTTCATTTTTAATCTCAATTGTCAATCTTTGTTGGGAGCAAAATAAAATAGATTTTTCTAGCTTTTTGGATTTAAAAAAAAGTACAGAAAAATCATTTTTTATAAAATTCGCACCTTTATTTCTATAAAGGAAAAACATAAAACGTTTAACGGATTCACCAATATATTTAGAATGATTTCAAATCACTCTAATGACTAGATAGGCTATAAATTAAAAGGAATTATGGAGATTACTCAGATTATTAAAAGAGATTATGAAACAAGTCCGTTTGTTTTAAATAAAATTTCTAACGCTATTGAAAAAGCAATGCTTTCTGTTGGAAACGGCACTAAAGAAGATGCAAATTCAATTTCAGTAGATGTTTTACAAACGTTATTAAACAGAAAAGGGAAGGACCATAATTATTTACCTACTGTAGAAGAGGTACAAGATCTTGTTGAAGAAAAATTAATGACAAGCTCTTTTCCTAGTGTAGCAAAAGCTTACATATTATATAGAGACGAACAATCAAGACTTAGAAAAACAAATATTTTTGAAAAGCGTATTAACTTAAAGCCTTATGAGTATCCTGAGCTTAATGAGTATGTAGATGCTATTAGACACTCATACTGGATTCATTCAGAATTTAATTTCACAAGCGATATTCAAGATTTTAAAACAAGACTTACCGTTGTTGAGCAAAATGCGATTAAAAATACAATGCTTGCTATTTCTCAAATTGAAGTGGCAGTAAAATCATTTTGGGGAGATATTTACCACAAAATGCCGAAACCAGAAATCGGATCTGTAGGAGCAACATTTGCTGAAAGTGAAGTACGTCATCACGATGCTTACTCGCATTTATTAGAAATTTTAGGTCTTAATAACGAATTTAAAAACTTAAAGAAAAAGCCAGTAATAATGAGACGTGTTCATTATTTAGAAACGGCTTTAAAAAATTCTAAAAGTGAGGATAATAAGGAATATGCAGAATCAATTTTATTGTTTTCTCTTTTTATAGAACATGTCTCTTTATTTTCTCAGTTTTTAATCATCATGGCTTTTAACAAACATAAGAACATGCTTAAAGGTGTTTCTAATGTCGTGGAAGCAACGTCTAAAGAAGAACAAATACATGGTGATTTCGGAATTGACATTATTAAAATTATCAAAAAAGAAAACCCAACATGGTTTGATGAAGAACATAGTTCTTTAGTTAGAGAATTATGTAGAGAAGCTTTTGATTCTGAAAGTAAATTAGTGGATTGGATTTTTGAAGCAGGAGAATTAGACTTCTTACCAAAAGATGTCATAAATGAATTTATTAAAAACAGATTCAACAATTCATTAGAAAGTATTGGCATTGAAAAAGTATTTGATGTTGATGAAAAATTATTAGAACAAACCGATTGGTTTGATGACGAAATTATAGGAACTAAACATGGAGATTTCTTCGTGAAACGTTCTATCAATTATGCAAAGAGACAAAAAAGTGTAACCGGCGACGACCTATTTTAAACAACCAACCACCCTATGAACCAAGACATTAAAAACAAAGTGATCCACGAAACAACAAAAACATCTAGCCACGATGAGTTAATCAAAGCTAGAAAAGAAGCCATAAAAGAAGCAAAGGCTGAACCAGAAATAAAATGGTTAACAGAACATAGTCGTCAATTTTTAGCCTCTGGTTATCTTACAGGAGATACAACTCCAGAAGAACGTATTAGAGAAATTGCCAATAATGCAGAAAAAATATTAGGCATTGATGGTTTTGCAGATAAGTTTTATGGGTATATGGCAGAAGGCTATTACTCATTAGCATCTCCAGTGTGGTCTAACTTTGGAAAAAAACGTGGCTTACCAATTAGTTGTTTTGGGTCGCATATTTCTGATGATATGGGAGATATCTTGTATACACAGTCGGAAGTAGGAATGATGTCTAAATTAGGAGGTGGTACTTCTGGTTATTTTGGTAAACTTCGTCATAGAGGAGCACCTGTAAAAAATAACGGTGAGTCTTCAGGAGCTGTGCATATTATGCAGTTGTTCGAAAAAATGGTCGATGTTGTAAGTCAAGGATCAGTGAGAAGAGGTCGTTTTTCTCCGTACTTACCAATAGATCACCAAGATATTCACGAGTTTTTAGAAATAGGAACAGAAGGAAATCCAATTCAAGAATTAACGCATGGTGTTACTGTTGGTAACGAGTGGATGCAAGAAATGATTGATGGAGATGCTGATAAAAGAGCTATTTGGGCAAAAGTTTTACAACGTAGAGGTGAAATAGGATATCCTTATATATTCTTTAGGGATAATGCTAATAATGCTGCTCCAGATGTATATCGCGATAAAAAACATGAGATTTACGCTAGTAATTTATGTTCAGAAATTATGTTGCCTACAAATGAAGAATGGTCATTTGTATGTGTGTTATCGTCTATAAACTTATTACATTACGATAAGTGGAAAGATACAGACGCTGTTGAAACAATGGTATATTTCCTAGATGCTGTTTTAGAAGAGTTCATTACAAAACTAGAGGTTTATAGAGATTCTGCAGATAGAGATGATAGACAAACCTTCATGTTTATGGAAAAAGCCTATAACTTTGCTAAAGAAAATAGAGCTTTAGGATTAGGAGCCTTAGGATGGCACTCGTTATTGCAATCTAAAATGGTAAGTTTTGATAGTAAAGAAGCGTTTGATTTAAATAGTGAAATCTTTAAAACCATAAAAGATAAGTCAGTTAAGGCTTCTGAAGAATTAGCTAAGTTATTTGGTGAGCCAGAAGTATTAAAAGGGTACGGAAGACGTAACACCACTTTAAATGCTGTAGCGCCAACAACATCATCTGCTTTTATATTAGGACAAGTATCACAAGGTATTGAGCCAATATGGTCTAATAGTTATGTAAAGGATATCGCTAAAATAAAAACAACGATTAAGAATCCGTATTTATTAGCCCTTTTAGAAGAGAAAGGATTAAATACCAATGAAATTTGGAAAAGCATCCGTGATTATGATGGTTCTGTTCAACATTTAGAAGAGTTGACTGACCATGAAAAGGATGTGTTTAAAACCTATTCTGAGATTGATCAAATGACTATCATTTATCAAGCAGCAAATAGACAAAACCATATAGATCAAGCACAGTCTTTAAACATTATGGTGCATCCAGATATGCCAGTAAAAGACATTAATAAGATATATGTTACCGCTTGGCAATTAGGTGTAAAATCATTGTACTACCAACACAGTATGAATGCTGCACAGAAGTTTAAGCAAAAGAAAGAATGTGCTAGTTGTGAAGGGTAATTAAACAAATTCCTGCGAAGGCAGGAATCTTATAAATTAAAAATCAAAAAGCATCTCATAACTGAGATGCTTTTTTTATGTTTGAGTACTTTAAATCGTTCATCAGCCATGCAAGAAAATACATTTGAAATTACCGATGATTTATTAGCTAGCAAAAGTCAGCGTTTTCTCCATTATATTATTGATGCAATTCCCCAATATTTATTTTTCTATGCCTTAACTTATGGGTTTTATTATTTAGGCGAGTTAACAGGTATTTATATTTTTAATGACTACTGGAATGGGATGTCTGAAATTGAAGATCTAATTATAACTTATTTGTTTATAGTTCTCTATTACTTTGTAATGGAAAAATACACCTTTAAAACATTTGGGAAGTTCTTTACTAAAACAATCGTGGTTTCTATTGATGGTAGTGAGCCTACCACAAAACAAATACTTCAAAGAAGCTTGAGTAGGTGTATACCATTTGATGCATTATCCTTTTTAGGCACAATTGGCAAGGGTTGGCATGATTCTTTTTCAAATACTTACGTAGTTAAAGAAGATGAATTTTACGCGAGAAAAAATGCCTTGCTCGCATTAGAAAAAATTGGGCAAATTGGTAGAGAGTATTAATCCACAACCAAAGTATCAGTCCCTAAATACTTGTCATCCTTATTATAATACCAAGCTCTAGCTTTAGGCATTTTAATGCCATTTACAAGCGCTTCTTCAGTTAGCACTATATATTCACCTGTATCTGATTTCTCTTTGCCATTAGTATCTGTTTTAAAGAACTGATAGATTTCCATAGCATAGGTTTTTGGATTAAAATAGAAATACCAAACATCGCTTCCAACAGTGGCATCATAGGTCACTTTTAAAACAAGATACGTTTTGCCTTTAAAGGTTCTTTTTTCAACCTTGTCGCTAAGGTTAGTGCCAGGATCCTTAAGCTTCATGGGCAAGCCATATAAATAAGAATAGTAGTTTTTGTAAAGGGTGGCTCTATCGCAAGTCATGTTCTTTTCTTTAGCTGAAATACTATCTAAAGCTTTACCATTGTAGCTCATTTGGCACTTACCTTTATCTAGTGTATACGTTGTAGTTACGCTATCTTTTGTAGCGGTGACACTAAAATAGTCGTCAGGTAAATTAATAGAAATAATGCTCGTGCGTTTTGGAGCACTTGGAGTGGTCATTACAACAGTGAAGGTATCATTAAAGCTTGTCCAGTTACCATTGGGATCGTGGTAATCCATGGCATTTTTTAATAGCGCTTTTGAAGATATAACTTGACTAAAACCAGAGATGGATATCAAAAAGACTACAGTTGCTAAATATGATTTCATAAAACTAATTTTTTTACAAAATACAACTTAACAAACAAAAAAAGCATCCAATGCCGAATTGTTCGGGAGGATGCTTTTTTAAATTGACCCATAAATAGGTTAATGGATTTATTTTGCTTCCATCATAGCAAAGAACTTATCAATGTTTGGCATTAAAATAATGCGTGTTCTACGATTTTTAGCTCTGTTAGCATTCGTATCGTTTTCAACTAGAGGCTGGTAGCTACTGCGTCCAGATGCAATTAATTGTTCTGGTGCAACCTTAAATTGCTTTTGTAATTTTCTTACTACTGAAGTGGCACGTAATACACTTAAATCCCAGTTGTCTGCAATTTTATCTGTGTTTATACTTCTGGAATCTGTATGACCTTCTACCATAACATCTAAACTAGGCTCAGAATTGATGACGTCAGCTAATTTCTGTAAGATTTTATCTGCTTTGTTTCCAACTCTATAACTTGCTGTGTTAAATAACATATCATCATCAATAGAAATCATAACAACAGTTTCGTTAATATCTATTACGATATCTTCATCTTCGTTAAGATCGCTAGTGTTCATGGCTTTGCTTAGGTTGTACTGAATCGCTAAATTCATAGAATCTTTTAACGTCTTAGCACCTGCTAATTTTTCTGAACTAACGTTTTTAAGCGTTTCGCGCATTTTTTCTTTACTAGCTCCAGAAGCTACAGTACCGTCTTCGGAAACTTCAAATTTTGCTTTGTTATCAATAGTTAACCCTTCAACATCGTCATTTAAAGATTGAATTTTGGCGTTGTATTGATTAACACGTGCTTCAATTGCAGCAAATTTATTTTCTAAATCTTCTTTTTCTACTCTTGTCTTAGTAAGCTCACTTACGGTTTCACCGTGTTGTTGTTCTAACGCTACGTATTTTTTCTTAGATACACATGCACTTAATAAAACAGCGGTTACTAATAGGATTGAAATTTTCTTCATATTATGAATTTTGGTTATTATTGTTTTAAAGTCATATATACGATAAAAGGCTGTGTTTGGATGTTGAATGTTGAAAATATTTAACATTTAAAGTGATTTATTTGGAACTACCTTAATCTGATTTGTAACTATGAAATTTTTAAATTTTAATGTAACTTGTTAATATCGTTAGTTTTGATTGATTTTCTAAGGTGTCTTTTACAAACAAAAAAAGCTTCAAATCGTATTAAGACTTGAAGCTTTTTATTAAGGATAGTAGATTTGATTTACTACTCTTCTTCTGTTTCGTTAGTTGTAGGCTCTGTATGTATTGTAGCAGGTTCTACAGAACTATCATGCGAGTTATAATACTCTTCTAATAGATTCATCATTGCTGTGAGCAAATCTTTTGTTTCTAGAAGTAAACTGAAATAAAGCGTTGTGTTTTTAGGACTAGATTCTTCAGTTCTAGTTCTAGATACTTGCTTATTAATTTTATCTGTTACTAAATCAAACAATTCTTTTTTATGCTTAATTATAGTTCCAATTTGTTCAAAAGAATGTGAGTCGAAAGCTGCTTTTGTATTATTGAATAATTCTTCAAGCGTTAAGTCAATTTCTTTCAATTCTTTAATCTGACTAAATTTAAGCTTCTTATGATTATTATGAATATGCTTGTGACTTGTTTTAGAGATATACTCTAAAGATTGCGTCATATCTTGCAAATAGCCTAGAATATTAATGTAGAAGCTACTAGCGCGTAAACTTGTTTCATCTAAATTTTTAATAAAATAGAATATGTTGTCTCTAAGAATATCAACTTCGTCAGAGAGTTTGGTGACTTGTTTTTTATTCTTTTTCAGTAAAGATAAATCTTGTTTTGCCAAGCCTTCGATGGCGTTAGTGTAAATTCTATTTCCACGTTTTACAACGTTAGAGATGTTACCTGCACTTTCAATAATTACACCTTGTACAGAACTACTTCCAGCTTTTGTTAAACTGTCTTCAGCCAGTATGGCCTTAGATTTTTTACTATGTGCAATAGAGCTTCGAATTAATAAGCCAATAGCAGCAAGTAATAAGATTGGAAACATAACCTCTAGATTTAGGCTTAATAAATAAGCGACTAAAGCAGCGGCTGCAAAGGCACTAAACGCCGTGAAAAACCAACCACCAATAACGTTAAGAACTCCAGCAACTCTATATACCGCACTTTCAGCTCCCCAAGCTCTATCCGCTAAAGAAGTTCCCATAGCTACCATAAAAGTAACATAAGTTGTTGATAATGGTAACTTCCAAGAGGTGGCAATTGAGATTAAAACGGCTGCTACCATTAAATTTACTGCAGCTCTTACCATATCAAAAGCTGGTAAGTCTGCTGTTTCCTCTTTTTTAGAAATTAGTCGTGGTTCAAATTGCATGTCAATTTTTTTCTGCCATGAACCTGGTAAAATATAAGAGGACATTTGAGACATTGCTATAGCACTTCTTACAAAAGTTCTCGATAAAAAATTGGGTTGAAAACGCTCTTCTGTTGCGCCTTGACTAGAAAGGTCTAGTGATGTTTTAACAACATTTTTTGCTTTAGTTGAAAACCATAAGGTTAAAACCATAATCATACCTGCTGCAAATAATAACCAATTGTTTGCAGGTACTTTTTCTGCAAGAACTCCCATTGGGAATTGATCTGCTGCTAAACCTGATTCTACCCACAATTCAAAGGCGTTATAGGCTGCCATAGGTACGCCAATGAAGTTGACTAAATCATTTCCTGCAAAGGCTAATGCTAAGGCAAACGTTCCAACAATAATTATTAATTTGTAGATGTTAGCTTTTAAAAGAGTAATTACGGCATATGATAAAAGCGACCAAAACACCGAGCTAGCTGCAAGTATGGTAAATACACGATTTTCTAAAAAGTAAGCCATTGTATGGCCTCCTAAAATGTCAAAATTATTATTAGCGAAAGACGTTCCTTTTAATCCTTTTATAAAAATAAAATAGGTGATTGACGTTAGTGCAAGTCCACCAAAGATGGCACCTACCCAATTTGCTTTTTGCTCAAAGTTATTTGATAACAATAGCCTTGTGAACCATTGAACAATAGCACCAATAGTAAAGGCAATGACAACGGAAAGCAATATTCCTAAAATAATTTCGGTTGCTTTATCATTGTTTATATAATTGATTACATCTGAAAATTGACCACCATCGTGTCCAATTTTAATCAATGCCATAGCTACAGAAGCTCCTAATAATTCAAACACTATAGATACTGTAGTCGATGTTGGTAGTCCAATAGTATTGAAAAAGTCTAACAATAAAATGTCTGTTATCATTACTGCCATGAAAATAATCATGATTTCATTAAACATAAACTGCTCCGGATTAAAAATACCTTTTCGTGCCACCTCCATCATTCCACTAGAGAAAATAGCACCAATAGCAACACCAACACTCGCAATTATGACTACTGTTTTAAACGATACAGCTTTAGATCCTATAGCTGAGTTTAAAAAATTAACCGCATCATTACTTACTCCAACGACCAAATCGGCAACGGCCAAAATGACTAAAGCAATGATCATTAATAGGTAAATATTATCCATAATTATTAGTTGAAAATAAATGTGTAAATATCTTTATATGGTTTTAGGTGTATGTTACCTAAATGTTATTATTAAGAGCAATAATGATGTCATATTGTGGACGTAATCATGACTATATCTTTAATTCTGAATAACAATAAGTTTGATGAATTGCCCATTTTTAAGTGGAAAGACGATGGTCTCTTTCTGTGTTTTATTCATTGTTATTATAATGTGATTTTTTATAAATTCTTAAAATATTGTAAATCAATACTTTAAACTTTCAATGTTAACTAAATGTTACGTAAAGATTGCTTAAATGTAAAATAATTACTATATTCGTAAGACAAATATGAATTAATACCCAATTAGATATGAAAAAGATAGCCATAATGTTAGTAATGCTATGTGTAGGATTCACTTATGCTCAAGACAAGAATCAACCAAAATTAGAAAAGAAAGGTGATTTAACGGTTGCTACTTATTTCTATGATAATGGTGAAGTTCAACAAACTGGTGCTTTTAATGCCGATGGAAAGTTACAAGGAGAGTGGACTAGTTTTGATGTAGAAGGAAATAAATTAGCCGTGGCAACTTATAATGCTGGAAAAAAAGTTGGAAAATGGTTCTTCTGGGAAGGACATTCTTTAAAAGAAGTAGATTATAAAGATAATACTATTGTTAGTGTTGTAGAATGGTCTAATGATAGAACCATAGTCTCTAGAGATTAAATAGAATTGTAGTTAAATAAAGTTAAAAATAAAAAGAGCTGTAATACACTATTACAGCTCTTTTTGTATATAACATTTAATGTGTGTTTATAAGCTCATGCTATAGCCTAAGCTAAACGTTGTGCCTGGATTTCTTGATGAAAAGTCAGCGCTAACATCTCCATAAGATTCATATTGGCTTAATCTATCGTCGTTAAGAATATTATCCACTTTTAAACTTAGTTTAGAGCGGTTGTCTTTACCGAAGCTTTTAGATAGATTAAAATTTAAACTATTGAAAGATTGTGTATACACATCAGGGTTTTGACCAAAACCGACAACTTCTAACGTTTTTCCTTGAACATTATAGAAAACACCCGTTTCAAATCCTGAGTCTGTATTATTGTAGTTAAGACCAACATTTACTAAAAATGGTGATTGCCCTTGTAACTCACGTGTGTCATCTATAGTCTCTCCATCTCTTGCAAACTGTAGTCTAGATTCATACTCTTGCCCTTCACCTTTGGCCATTTCAATTTCAGATTGAATAATTGAAACGTTGACATTTAAACTTAAGTCTGCTAAAGATTCTGAAATAAAGTTAAAGTTTTTACGACCTTCAAACTCTAAACCTAATACTTGTGCTTCTGGTGAGTTTCTTGGTGTAAATTGATTTGGTGCTACATAAGAATAGGCTACTAACTCTATAGGGTCTTTAAATCTTTTGTAAAATGCACTTACCGCAAACATTTGAGCCTTCTCACCGAAAAATTCATATCGTGCATCAAAGTTGTTGATGTATGATGGTTGTAAATCAATATTACCTAAAAATATAAGTCCAGTTAATAAATCTGAAATTTGTACCACAGACGATTCTTTAAAACTAGGTCTTGCTACAGTACGGAAATACGATAAACGAATATTAGATTTTTCGTTAGCTTCATAGATGAAGTTTGCCGATGGGAATAAATCTAATTCTTCAATGGTTTTTTCATTATCATACATCTCAGTACCATTGTTGTTTTGTCCTGTAAATAGTGTTGTGAAATATTCTGCACGGACACCAACGATAGATTTTAATTTATCTGTTATTTTAAATTCATTTGAAACATAAGCTGCTACTGTATTTTGTGTAGACTCATAAGAGTTAGCTGGTTCAAAGTTTCCACGAATGTAAGAACCCGAATTGGTTTCAGGGGTCCAGATATTACTTGGATCTAAAATCGCATTAGGATCTCCGTTAAAACCTGAGGTGCTTATATCTCTAAAGGCAACTTCATATTTATAAATGTCATAATTACGTTGTTTGTAACTCGCTAAAGCACCAAATTTAAGCGCAGCTTGGTTATCAAATAAATCATACTTCTTTGTGAAATCTACCTTTGCAGTGGCATTAAATTCTTCTAAGTCTCTCCATAAACGTTGTGGAAATCCTGCATCAGAACTAATACTTGTAGAGCCATCGTTGTTTAAGATAAAAGTGGTTAATCTCACATCTTTATCATAAACACGGCTAAAGCTTGGTGATACCTTCCATTCTGTAACAAAATCATTTTCTATATCGTTATGCTGACCACCAATTAAAAAGTTGGTTAAAGAACGTTGTGTATATTCTAAGTTATCTTTATCAACATCAATATCATTAGATATTTCTGTATTTTGTCTAAATAAGGCAGCTCTGCTTTCCCCACTTTGTATGTGTAAGACATTAAAGTTATATTTAGAGTTGTCCGTTTTATAAGATAAACCTACTAATCCGCTTAATAAAACATTGTTTTCTCCTAAATCACCAATTTGTCTTCTGTCAAATCGTAAAGCATTTACACTGCGGTCTTCATTTTTTTGGTAAACCCCATTTTCAAAACCTTCATAAAAAAGAGTTTCATTTTTATAATTTATTGAGGCAATTAAACCTAATCGATTCTCCCCAACATTAAATTGGTTACCATAATTAAAACCAAAGCTGAAGTTTGGTAAGCTCGTTTCGCGCTCTGCAGCTAAGGTACTATTAAACGAACGTGTGATGTCTTCTAAACTAGAGTTGTTACTCGATGCAGGATTTGGAACTGTGCTAGTAGGTGAAATTGGTAAATCTCTATCTCCTCCATCAAAACCTAGAAAATCTGTTCCGCTACCGTCATAAGTCACATAATTAGAATTAAATGTCATATCAGGATTGTAGCTTGTAGAAAGTGAAAAGCTCATGGCTTTTTGCGATGGAAAATCTTTAGTGATAATATCTACAACACCACCTGTAAAATCAGCAGGTAAATCTGCAGATCCTGATTTTATGACAATTATGTTTTCTAAAATGTTTGTCGGAAAAACATCCATCTGAACAGTGTTTTTATCTGGATCAAGTCCTGGGATATCCATACCGTTTAAAATTGATTTTGTGTATCGATCTCCTAAACCTCTTACGTAAACAAATTTACCTCCTTGGACAGAAACACCTGGTACACTTTTTATAGCAGAAGCAATATCACTAGCTCCGGCTTTCTTTATGCTTTCAATAGAAAGACCATCAAGTAAAACAGCAGAGTTACGTTGAAGATTTAATACGGACTCTTCCGTGTTTCTGCGTGCTGAAGTTGTAATTACAACTTCACTTAAAGCAGAAGACGATGGATTTAACGTCACATTGAGTTCTACCACTTTATTGGCCTCAATTTTCACATCGGTAATAGCTTTGGTTTCATAACCAACAAATGAAAATACTAAGGTATAGGTGCCTTCATCTAAAGTTAATTTATATTCACCATCAAAATCAGTGGTCGTACCTGTAGCGGTATTTTGAATTATAACATTTGCAAAAGGAAGTACATCGTTAAACTCACCGTCAAAGATTTTACCTGTAACAGTTCCTGTTTGTTGTGCCGATACAAAGGAAAAGGATAATAAAATTGCAAAAAATAGAGATATCGATTTAATCATTTTAATATGATTTTAAAATATACAAAATGTCCGAAAGTGATTTCCGGACATTTTGAGAATTATGTTTGTTAATTTAGAATGCGTTTTGAGAGGCTGCATAAGTCCATCCAAATACAGTTGTATTTGCTCCTTTTGTAGCAGCTGAAGCATTTGCTATACCAGTTGCGTTATCTGTAAATTTTGCTGCATCTGCATCAGCTTCAATAATATCAGTAAGAGCAATTCCTGTTGGTAAAACAATTTCCCAGTTAGAAAAAGCTATTCTATCATTAGAAAATTCTGTTTGTGAATCAGCACCACTAATTCTTACTGTAGATTCTGATCCGAAGTTATAAACTAAAATGTTATTTAAGTTTGCAATTAAACCATCTCTACAATCAGCTATGTAGTTAGATGTAGATGTATTACCAATTAAAGTAATATCACTAAAAGTGTAACCAGCTTCAGTTGCAACAGATCCTTCAGGACCATCTAATTCTAAAGCACTTCCAGATTCGCTACCTAAGATAACAATTGCATTGTTTACAGTACCAGACCAAGCTTGGTCAGCATCTAAACCATCATCACCGTTACCCCATGTGATTAAGTTTGTAGCGTTTACAGTTCCACCGAACCACTCAAAACCATCATCTTGGTTAGAAACAACTTCTATGTTATCTACTGTAGTACCAGAACCAACACCACCAAAAGTAACACCGTTAATTTCATTGTCAGAACCGATAGTAATACCACCGTGTCTTACAGAGATATATTTATAAGTACCAGAGTTATCATTAGCAATAGAACCACCATATTGACCGTAAGGCTCAGTTGCAGGAATACCTTCAATCTGTGCAGTTTCAACATCTCCACTAACTGAAATTGGTGCACGACCTAAGATGATTAATCCACCCCAAAGACCAGAATCATTGATATCTAAGTTTGTTCCAGTAGTTTCACCATAAGTAATGTTATCTAAAACAGAAGTCATTATAATTGGGTTACTAGCAGTACCTTCAGCCATAATTTTACCACCTTGATCTACTACTAAAGCAGAAGCTAAAGATTCTAAACCTTCAGCACCTTTAATGATAGTTCCAGCTTCAATTGTTAAAGTAATACCATCGTTTACAACAACTTTACCGTTTAATTGATAAATATTGTTCGATGTCCAAGTTTCATTTTCTGTTAAAATACCTGATTTTTGGATAAGTTCATTAGTGTCTCCGCCATCATCAGTGCTGTTATCATCATCACTACTGCAATTAAATGCAACTAAAGAAAATGTAAGTAAGAAAAGTAAATTTTTAATTGTTTTCATTTTGTTTTTATCATTAAATGTTATGCCGCAAAGAAACTCTGATTAGCTTTCTTGTAGGTTATATGAAAATTAAAGATTCGTGACTAAAAGGTTAGGTTATTGTTAGCTTAATATTATGTGGATTTATATTCTAGAAACAATTAGGTAACATTAAAATTTCTAACATCTATCTAAGCTTTCTGTAATCAATTGTATAGCAATTTATATATCTTGCATCTTATAAGACTATAACTATGAACTGGGAACAATTACTCTCCTTAAAGCGCTTTGGAGACACCAATAAAAGATTAAGAAAAGAACAAGATGAAACCCGTTTGGGGTTTGAGGTTGATTATGACCGAATTATATTCTCTTCAGAATTTAGAGGCCTTCAAGATAAAACACAAGTGGTGCCGTTATCAAAAACCGATTTTGTGCATACACGCCTAACGCATAGTTTAGAAGTCAGTGTTGTGGGCCGTTCTCTAGGTCGTAAAGTTGGACAGTTATTATTAAAGAAACATCCGCAATTAGAAAATGTTCATGGTTATAAGATGAATGATTTTGGTGCCATTGTTGCTGCTGCGGCTTTAGCACACGATATTGGAAACCCACCTTTTGGTCATTCTGGTGAAAAAGCCATTGGTGCTTATTTTAAAGAGGGGAGTGGTGCTGACTTTAAAAAGCACTTAACCGAAAAAGAATATCAAGATTTATGTGATTTTGAAGGTAATGCTAATGGATTTAAAATATTAACAGAAAGTCGTGAAGGAAGAGAAGGTGGCTTAAGATTAAGTTATGCGACTCTAGGAGCATTTACGAAATACTCAAAAGAATCATTACCTAAAAAGCCAACGAATCATATAGTAGATAAAAAATATGGGTTCTTTCAAAGTGAAAAATTAATGTTCGAAACTATAGCTTCTGAGTTAGGTTTGGCGAAACGAAGTGATGAGTATGTAAGCTATCAGAGGCATCCCTTAGCATTTTTAGTAGAAGCCGCAGATGATATTTGCTATACTATTATTGATTTTGAAGATGGTATAAACTTAGGACTGATTGAAGAAGAGTATGCTTTAGAGTATTTAATTAATTTGGTTAGAGGCTCTATTAAAACGGAGAATTATCATGCCTTAAAAACAACTGAAGATCGCGTAAGCTATTTACGAGCGTTAGCCATTGGACGCTTAATAGATGAAGCAGCTACTCTATTTATGAAACATGAAGAAGATATTTTAGCAGGTAAATTTGAAACGGCTTTGTTAGATGTAAGTCAGTATAAAGCGCAAATCAAGGATATTATTAATATCAGTATCAAAAATGTGTACCGTTCTAAGGAGGTTATAAATAAAGAGATTGCTGGTTATAAAATTTTGAATCAATTATTAGAATCATTTGGAGAAATGGCACATCATTATTTTGAAGATAAGATGTCTAATTATGATGAGTTGTTATACAGTATATTGCCAGAGACCGTAAAACTCAATAACGAATCGTTGTACAATAATCTATTAGCTGTATGTCTCTATATATCAAAGTTATCGGATACAAATGCGATGTTATTGCACAAAAAACTTCAAGGCCAAATATTATAAAAATGCATTTCGTCGAATAAATTTGTTTTTTAGCGGGTTTTTGTTTTAATTTACTTCATTATCAACCCATTAAGAGACCTACTTATGAGAAATAATATACTTGGAGGGCTTGTCATTTTCCTAGTTGTAGTAACTTGTTTACTTATGTTAGACGATATCTCAAGCCAAAGTTTAGACCAAACAACTTACGAGACAATTAAGACTGAGAAAGTTGAAACCAAAACGGACTTAGCTATTGTTGAGAACGAAGAATAAATCTTCAACTTCTTTTTTAATAGATGGTGCATCCAATTTCTGTAATTGCATTAATTGGTCTGTGGTACCATGTTCAATGAACTCATCATCAATGCCTAAGGTTGTGATTTTTTGTTTATAATTATGTCTATTAGCAAATGCTAGAACAGTACTACCAAAACCACCAACTATGGTTCCATTTTCAATGGTAATTATAGCGTCATGGGTTTTAAACACCTCATGCAATAAACGTTCGTCTAAAGGTTTTACAAATTGCATATCATAGTGACTAATGGCCTCTTTATGGTCAGAAGATAAAATAACGTCTTCAATTGTTTTAGCAATAGTTCCTATGGAGAGAATAGCAATTTGGTTTCCTTCTTTTAGACATAAGCCTTTTCCTATTTCAATAACTTCAAATGGTTTTTTCCAATCTAATAAGTGTCCTCGTCCTCTTGGATAACGAATAGCAATTGGGTAATCAATTCCTAATTGAACGGTGTACATCATATTTCTAAGTGCTATAGCATCTCTTGGTGAAAAAATCACAAGATTAGGTATACAATTTAAATAGGCCAAATCAAAAACTCCGTGATGGGTTGCACCATCTTCACCTACTAATCCTGCACGATCCAAACAAAAAATAACCGGTAAATTTTGTAAAGCTACATCATGAATCACTTGGTCGTAAGCACGTTGTAAGAATGTGGAATAGATATTACAAAACGGAATGAGACCTTGCGTCGCCATACCTGCAGCCATTGTAACCGCATGTTGTTCTGCAATACCAACATCAAAAGCACGATCTGGAATAGTTTCCATCATATATTTTAAGGAACTTCCGGTTGGCATAGCTGGAGTAATACCTACAATTTTATCGTTCTTTAAAGCCAGTTCTACGATTGTCTCACCAAATACATCTTGAAATTTAGGAGGCAATATTACATCTGATTTTACAGGAATATCACCAGTTTTGGCATCAAATTTACCTGGAGCATGATATTTTACTTGGTCTAATTCGGCTTGTTTTAAACCTTTGCCTTTTGTGGTGATAATATGTAAAAACTTAGGTCCTTTTACAGTCTTTAATCGTTTTAATTCTGACAGTAATACAGCAAAATCATGACCATCAATAGGACCAGAATAATTAAAGTTTAAGGCTTCAAAAATATTGTCTTGTTTCTCGGTACCTTTTTTTACGTTCGTTAAGTATTGTTTTAAGGCTCCAACACTTGGGTCGATGCCAATGGCATTATCGTTGAGAATGACTAATAGATTGGTGTCGGTAACTCCAGCATGGTTTAAGCCTTCAAAAGCCATGCCGCTAGCAATAGAGGCATCACCAATCACAGCAATATGGTGTTTGTCTTCACCTTTTAGTTGCGAGGCAATTGCCATTCCTAAAGCTGCCGAAATTGAGGTAGATGAATGCCCAACACCAAAAGCATCATACGCGCTTTCACTTCGTTTTGGGAAACCACTAATGCCTCCTAGTTGTCTATTGGTATCAAAAACGTCTTTTCTGCCTGTTAGTATCTTATGTCCATAAGCTTGGTGTCCAACATCCCAAATAAGTTGATCTTCTGGTGTGTTAAAAATATAATGCAAAGCAATAGTTAATTCTACCACTCCCAAACTAGCTCCTAAATGTCCTTCTTTGGTAGCGACGATATTAATAATAAAGTGTCGCAACTCTTGGGCAAGTTGAGGTAAGTCTTCAGGCTGGAGATGGCGTAAATCTTTTGGTAGATTGATATGTTTTAAAAACTTATTTTTCACGTCGTAAAAATACGAGATTTTATTAGTCTTCGATTAAAATGACTATTGGTATAGAATAAATAGCGGCCACATTATGGTTGCGTTGCTTTGCAGGTTTAAATTTGGGTAGAAGTTTAATCACTCTTATGGCTTCTTTCTCTAATACAGGATGAGACGCTTTTCTTATTTTGATATCATTTACGTCTCCATTTTCATCTATTTTAAACTGTGTAAAAATGCGTTGTTTTCCTTTTAGACCAAGTTTTTCAGCAATTTCGATATTAAAATTATTGGTAATGATTTTTGAAATGTTTTTAGAGAGGTATTCTCTTTTTTCTAATTTAGATAAAGAGTCAGGCGTATGTTTAAATTCTGCAACGTCTTCAATTATATGTCCAAAAACGATGTCCTCATTTGGTTCCGGAGGTTCAATAAGTCCAACTACATCAATCACTTCAACAACATCTCCCATAATATCGGGAATTGGGGCGTTGTGAACGGTAACTGGAGCATTTGGTGAAGGGCTAGTTATCGTTTTAGAAGTATCAGTATTAACCTTAGAAGCTGTAATCTCTGTGGTTTGCATTGATTTTGCTTCAAGCGTGGAAATCACTTCAACAGCATCAATTTTCTTAGTTCGACCATTTTGATCAGAACAATTTAATAGAGAAGTTCCCATAGTAATCAACAAGGCTAAAAGAAATAACTTATGAAAACTTCGTTGTTGTTGAAGAACTTGTTCCGGAATCTCAATGCGAATTTGTTTTAATTGGGACACCTTAAAACGCCCACAAATTTTCTCACCGGTATTTATGGCCAAATAATCTTGAATCCCTTGTTGTGGCATTTGTGTAAAATCGATAACTGATTTTGAGCACGATTGACAAAAGCGTCCTTGCTCATTCCGTGTCATCTTAGACCAGTCTTCGTGGCATGGTTTTGGAATTGAAATGGAGTAGTGTGGTTTCATAAGTACTGGCTTTGTGAATGTGTATCAAAATTCTTGCCGCAATGATTTAAAATAATTTTGAAATCGTATTTTTACAACTATGATAAACCCATTTGACGATACTTACTTTATGAAAAAAGCCCTTCAGGAAGCTGAGGCTGCTTTTGAAAAAGGTGAAATTCCGGTTGGCGCGGTAGTTGTAGTAGAAGATAGAGTTATTGCAAGGACACATAACCTCACCGAATTATTAAATGACGTCACGGCACATGCTGAAATGCAAGCCATTACCTCTGCAGCGAATTTTTTAGGCGGTAAATATTTGAATAAATGTACGCTTTACGTCACCTTAGAACCTTGCCAAATGTGTGCTGGAGCTTTGTATTGGAGTCAGATTTCTAAAATAGTTTATGGAGCTTCAGATGAACAAAGAGGTTATAAAACTATGGGAACGCAATTGCATCCTAAAACGGAAGTGGTTGGAGGCATTTTAGCAGAGGAAGCTTCAGCATTAATGAAACGCTTTTTTATTGAAAAGCGTAATTTGAACTAATCGTATTTTAGATTTTAAAAATAGATGTATATGAAAACACAAAGCTTAATAGTATTGTTCTTAGTATTTGTTATGAGTTGTAAAAGCAATCAAAATAATGTTGAAATGAAGACTGTGAAATCTGTTTTAATTGCAAAAGGCAATTTGCATGGTGCGGGTTCGGAAGGGTTTACCAAAGAAAATAGTGTTATAGATAATCAAAGCGATTGGGAAAGTTTAATGGCTCGAATGAATAAAGTGAACAATGTTTCAGAGAGTTTTACTGAAACGAAAATTGATTTTTCAAAATATGCCATCATCGCAGTATTTAATGATGTAAAAGGCAGTGGTGGTCATAGTATTGAATTAAATATATCTACAACTTCAGAAAACACATTAGTTACTGTTAAGTATATAAGCCCTTCAGGAAATGCGACGAGTGTAATGACGCAACCTTATTATATTACTAAAATTCCAAAGCAAAACTTACCAATAGTTTTTGAGTAATAAATCAGTCTTTAGGAGTGTAAGATGAGATGCGCTAATTAGACAGTAAAATTTAAGCAAAAAAAAACGCTCAACCATTGGTTGAGCGTTGAAACTTGTAAGATATATACTTATAATACCTGCACATTGGCAGCTACTAATCCTTTTCTTCCTTCTTCTTCGTCGTACTCTACTGTGTCACCTTCGCGTAATTCTACGCCATTAAGGTTTGATACATGTACGAAGATGTCTTTTCCTGTTTCTTCGTTGGTAATGAATCCAAATCCTTTTGAATCATTAAAAAATTTAACTGTTCCAGTCATTATAATATAAATAAAAATTAAAGCGTAAAGATAAAATAAAAATCCAATGTTTAAAAATTGTTTTTTGTTTTTAGCCTTTTTATTGAATAGTAGTAATTACTTATTGCGTTTTGGAATCGCGTTGGTTTTCACGCATTTTATCAAGATTTTCTTTAGTAAGCATATAATCTTGTATGTCTTTATCTTTCCATCTGTAGTAAGAGAACAACGGAAAAACGATGAAGAATAATCCAAGAACTCCAAAGCCTATAAGCTTTTCGGAATACTCTACATCTAGAATTAAGCCACAAACGATGCTAATAAACGAAGCTAAAAAAGCAATAAATGTGATGATTTTTATGGGTTTCATTTGAGTGAATTTATATAAATGGCCAATAGGAATTTAGGATGTAAAATTAATTAATTCGTTACGATAAGCGGTTAATAATTTAGATTTTGAGACAAACCCATAATAACAATCATCTTTTATTACAGGTAAATTCCATGCTCCACTATCTTGAAATTTCTTCATCACAGCTTTCATTGTGTCTTTTTCATAATAAATAAAATCTGGTGGATTGTGCATAAACGTTTCAACAGAAGTAGATTCGTAAAGCGATTGATCAAACATTATAGTTCTTATATCGTCTAGAAGAATAATTCCAACTAGGCGTTGGTAACCATCCACCACAGGGAACAAATTTCGACTCGATTTTGATACTCCTTTTTTTAGCATATCTCCTAAAGACATTTCTGGGTGTAGAGGAATAAAATCTTTTTCAATAACACTATCTAGATGCATCATGGTAAGGACACTCTGATCTTTATCATGGGTTAAAAGATCTCCTCGCTCTGCTAATTCACGAGTATAAATAGTGTGTTCCATATAATTTTTTGTTATCATATATGAAATCGCTACGGTTATCATTAAAGGTAAAAATAAAATGTAACCTCCTGTAATTTCGGCAATTAAAAATATAGCTGTTAAAGGTGCATGAATAACTCCTGCAATCAATCCTGCCATACCAATCAATGTAAAATTGGATTCTGATACTTGATGCCCAAGTCCAATATTGTTTATTATTTTAGCGACCACATTTCCTAACGCACTTCCCATTACCATGGTCGGTACAATAACTCCTCCAACACCTCCAGCAGTAAACGTAGTAGTCATTGCAATGGCTTTAAATACGGTGAAACCGATGAGCAATACAATAATGACCCAAATGTTATCGGTGTATTTGTCAAACGGATTAGAACCTAATGCATGTAGATAGTTGCCTTCAAACAAATCTTTAGTAAAACTTAAACCTTCACCATATAACGGTGGAATGAAATAAAGCATGATACCAATAGCAATACCACCTACTAGAAGTTTTGTAAATTTTGTTTTAAATCGGTCGAAAAAAGCATAAATAGCGAAATACATTTTAGTGAAGTAAATGGATGCTATACCAGTTCCTAATCCTAAAATCATATAGAATGCTGTATCTCTTGGATTGAATTTTTCCGTAACATTAAAATTAAAAAGTAATTCATCTCCTAAGAAAAAATAAGAGGTTAAAACAGATGATATAGAGGCAATTAATAGCGGTAATAAAGAGGCAAATGTAAGGTCTAAACTAAAAATTTCTACAGCCAATACAATAGCTGCGATAGGTGATTTAAACATGGAAGCCACAGCAGCAGCAGTTGCACAAGCAATGAGCAGCGTACGTGTTTTCTTATCGACATGTAAAATCCGACTTAAATTTGAACTTAATGCAGAGCCAGATGTAATTGCGGGTCCTAATAATCCGACGGATCCACCAAAACCAACAGTTAAAGGAGCCAATATTAATGGATGATAAATAAGTTTGTAAGACAAAAGTCCTTTTTGCCTTAGTAAAGAATAGAGTAGTGAAGGTATGGCACGTTTTATAAAAGGAGGAATAGACGGTGTCATTCCTTTTTTAAACATATACTTAGTTAAAACGAAGACCAAGAATAAGCCAATTACAGGTAACACAAAATAAAGCTGGTTATGAGAAAAAACAATTCCTCTTTCTAAGATAGATTGAATTGTGTAAGTAAAGTTTTTTAGAGTTACAGCAGCAATACCAGTTAATAGTCCAACAGCAACACTTAATAAATAAACAAAGTTTTTTTGCGATATATATCTATATCGCAAAAGAAGCATTTGTCTTATGATGTTTTTTATTGGCATATTTTAATAAAACCTGTTAGCCCTTATCTTTCAGGATTCAAAATCTTAATTATTAACTCAGGTTAAGATGTAAAATTAATTAATTCTCGTCGGTAAGCCGTTAATAATTTTGATTTTGAAATAAAACCAATATAAAGACCATTTCTTACCACAGGTAAATTCCAAGCACTACTATCTTGAAACTTTTTCATAATTATAGTCATATTATCTTTTTCAATGTCAATGATTGCGGGTGGTTTTTGCATCACTTCAATCGCATATACATCATCGTATAATTTTTGATCAAACATTATGGGTCTAATATCATCCAATAAAATAACGCCTTTTAAAGTATTATCTTCTTCATCTATAACCGGAAAAATATTTCGATTAGATTTAATAACCGCTTTTTTTATGATGTCTCCTAAAGTCATATTTGTGGTGACATGGATAAAATTAGTTTCAATAACTTTATTGATATCCATTAAAATTAAAACAGCTTGATCTTTATCGTGTGTAATTAGTTCGCCTTTTCTGGCTAATTCCATGGTGTAAACAGAATGTGGGATATAGAGTTTTGTGATACTAAATGCGATTGCCGCAGTAATCATTAAAGGTATAAATAAATCATAACCACCTGTAAGTTCGGCAATTAAAAAGATAGCAGTTAATGGAGCTTGTAAAACTCCTGCTAATAAACCTGCCATGCCAACAAGCGTAAAATTACTTTCGGAAACTGGAGTATTAAATAAGCCACAATTGTTAATAATTTTAGCAATGCAATTCCCCATAATACTTCCCATAAAAAGCGTAGGACCAAAAATACCACCAACACCTCCTGCCCCAAAAGTTAAGGCACTAGCAATAATTTTGAAAAACACAAGTCCAGCTAAAAGCGCAATAACAATCCATATATTAGACAGATCTAAATTTAGAAAATTAGTAACTAAAGCTTTTTCAGGATTTCCAACAATAAGATTATTAATAACATCAAAGCCTTCACCGTAAAGTGGCGGAATAAAATAAACAAGGATACCAATGGCAATACCACCAACAAGAAGCTTTTTAATTGGAGAGTTTAGTTTGTCGAATCGTTTTTGAATTCTCTCGTAAACTTCTGCAAAATAAATAGAGGTAAAAGCAGCACAGACTCCTAAAAACGCATAAAATGGGATATCTGAAATTACGAAGTTATCTTCAATCCTGAAAGGCAATAAGACATCATTTCCAGAGAAAAAATAAGAAGTAATAATTGCCGAAAGGGATGCTAATAATAAAGGTAGCATAGAGGCAATTGTTAAATCCAAGCTGAAGACTTCAATTGCAAAAATAATAGCGGCAATTGGTGCTTTAAAAATTGAAGATAGTGCTCCGGCTGCCGCGCAACAAATTAGCAGGGTTTTCGTTTTTTGGTTCATTCTAAAGAGTCGTGCAATATTAGAACCAATAGCAGCTCCTGTTGCAACAGCAGGTCCCTCTAATCCTACAGAACCTCCAAAACCAATAGTTAATGGTGCTGTAAGAATAGAGCCAAACATTTGATAACCTTTTATAATACCTTTACGTTTAGAAATGGCGTGTAATGTTGAAGGAATACCATGACTTACCTTTTCTCTTATCACATACTTGATGATTAAGTAAACTAGAGTGAATCCAATTATCGGAAATAAAAAGTAAAATGCTTGATGGTAATATTGAACCAATTTACCCTCTAATAAAAGTTGAATGTAATGCGTTAAATTTTTAAGTACAACAGCTCCAATACCAGAGGTAAATCCAATTAAAATACTTAATAGGTATACAAATTGCTTATGAGAGATATGTTTAGCTCTCCATATTAAAAGTCTTTTGAATATTGGGTGTTTTGTTTCCATAAAATTAATCTATAAAAAAATCCTGCAAGAAGCAGGATTTTTTTTATGATTTTAAATTCAGTTTTAAACTCAATTCTTTTAGTTGATCATCATCAATTGGTGCAGGCGCATCAATCATCACATCTCTGCCAGAATTGTTTTTAGGAAAGGCAATGAAATCTCGAATAGTTTCTTGGCCACCTAAAATGGCAACCAGTCTATCTAAACCAAAGGCTAATCCTCCATGTGGTGGTGCTCCATATTCAAAAGCATCCATTAAGAAGCCAAATTGAGCTCTAGCCTCTTCATCAGAAAAGCCAAGATGTTTTAACATAATCGCTTGCGTTGCTTTATCATGAATACGAATAGAGCCTCCTCCAATTTCGTTGCCATTTAATACTAAATCGTAAGCATTGGCTTTAACCTCACCCGGATTCGTATCTAGTAATTCTATTTGTCCTGGTTTAGGAGACGTAAATGGATGGTGCATCGCATGGTAATGACCTGTTTCTTCATCTAATTCTAATAACGGGAAATCAATAACCCATAATGGTGCAAATACTTTAGGGTCTCTTAGACCTAAACGTGTTGCTAATTCCATACGTAAAGCACTTAATTGTGCTCTTACTTTATTAGTGTCACCAGATAACACACAAACTAAATCTCCTGGTTTTGCTCCAGTGATTTCTGCCCATTTTGCTAAATCGTCTTGATCGTAAAATTTATCTACTGAAGATTTAAAACTTCCATCGTCATTACAACGCGAATAAATCATACCTAAAGCACCAACTTGTGGACGTTTTACCCAATCAATTAATTTATCAATTTCTTTTCTTGTGTAACTATTTCCTCCAGGAACGGCAATACCAACAACTAATTCGGCATTATTAAAAACTCCAAAATCTTTATGCTGTGTTACCTCGTTTAATTCTCCAAACTCCATCCCAAAACGAATATCTGGTTTGTCGTTTCCGTATAAACGCATCGCGTCATCGTAAAGCATTCTTGGGAATTTTTCAACTTCAACACCGTTTACTTCTTTTAATAAGTGACGTGTTAAACCTTCAAATACATTTAAAATATCTTCTTGTTCCACAAACGCCATTTCACAATCTATTTGTGTGAATTCTGGTTGTCTGTCGGCACGTAAATCTTCATCTCTAAAACACTTAACGATCTGGAAATATTTATCCATACCACCAACCATCAATAGTTGTTTGAAGGTTTGTGGCGATTGTGGAAGTGCGTAAAATTGCCCTTCATTCATACGAGAAGGGACTACAAAATCACGTGCTCCTTCTGGAGTTGATTTGATTAAGTATGGTGTTTCAACTTCAATAAAACCATCATTAGACAAATAGTTTCTTACTTCTTGAGCCACTTTTGCTCTAAAAATTAAGCTGTTTTTTACCGGATTACGACGAATATCTAAATAGCGATATTTCATACGTAAATCATCTCCACCATCCGTTTTGTCTTCAATGGTAAAAGGTGGCACTAATGAGCTATTTAAAACCGTTAATTCTGACACTACAACTTCAATATCACCTGTTGGAATATTAGGATTTTTTGAAGCACGTTCAATGACAGTACCTTTAACTTGAATAACAAACTCGCGACCCAATTTTGAAGCCTTATCCATAATAGCTTTTGGTGTGCGTTCCTCATCAAAATAGAGTTGTGTGATACCATAACGATCGCGAAGGTCAATATAAACCATAAATCCTTTATCGCGAACACCTTGAACCCATCCGGAAAGTGTAACTTCTGTATTGCTGTGTGATGCTCTTAACTCACCACAATTGTGACTTCTGTACATAGATTTTTATTAGAATTGCAAAAGTAAAAAATCCGAAGTAAAGACTTCGGATTTTTCTATTTAAATAATGGATTTCAATTAATTATCAATTTCAAGTTTTGAAGACTCATCTATTTGAGGAGTTTGGTCTACTTCAAACGTTCTTAAAGGTTCTGAAGTAAATTTACGTCTTCCCCACATTTTCAGTTTTACACTTAAGAAGAATAAAATTGGTACTACAATCAATGTTAAGAATGTTGCTACAAGTAAACCATAAATAACAGTCCAAGCTAATGGCCCCCAAAAAACCACGTTATCTCCTCCGATATAAATATTAGGATTAAAATCTGCAAAAAGCGTAAAGAAGTTAATGTTTAAACCAATGGCTAACGGAATTAGCCCTAAGATTGTTGTTATTGCTGTTAGTATTACAGGTCTTAAACGCGCTTTACCAGCCTTAACGATACTTTCAAAAAGGTCTTCGGTTGTTAAATAATCGTTTTCCCCAAGATTCAACTCGTTTTTCTTTCGGTCAATTAATAATTGTGCGTAATCTAGGAGAACAACACCATTATTAACTACAATTCCGGCTAATGAAATGATACCAACCATGGTCATCATAATAACAAAAGCACTTCCGGAAAGTACAATACCACCAAAGACACCAATAAAACTCAAGAAAATAGCAATCATAATGATTGTTGGTTTGGAGATAGAGTTAAATTGAAATATTAAGATGAAGAAAATTAAACCAAGTCCAGTAAAAAAAGCTCCAACTAAAAATGCCATTTGCTTGTTTTGTTCTTCAATTTGACCTGTGTAATCGATGTGAATATCATCAGGTAAACCTTCATAACTTTTCATTTCGTTTTGAATCTGTGCTACAATTGAACCAGCATCTGTATAACCAGGAGACATTGCAGAATATACCGTAACAACACGTTTAGTATCCTTATGTTTGATGGCACTAAAACCAGAGTTGTTTTTCTGTTTAGCTACTGTAGATAATGGAATTTCCTTAATTTGACCTGTATTATCTCTAAACGTAATATTCTGATTAAAGAGCGCACTTTTATCATAACGATTTGCTTCGTTAAAACGCACATAGATATCAAAATCGTCACCGTCTTCTTTAAAAATTCCGGCTTTAGATCCAAATATTGAATTACGTAACTGATCTCCAATTTGTTTCGCAGTCACTCCTAATTCACCTGCTTTTTTTCTGTCAATAGCGACTAACATTGTAGGTTTGTCTTTATTAACATCAATCTTAAGTTCGTCAATTCCAGGGATGTTTTTAGAATTGATAAACGCACGCATTTGTTCGGCAGTTGCAATTAATTCATTATAATCGTTACCATCTATTTCAATATTAATTGGAGAACCAGCAGGTGGCCCATTGGCATCTTTTTCAACCGAAATTAAGACACCAGGATAAATACCAACTAGCGCTTCTTGTACTTTTTGACGTAAGAGTTCACTATCTTCTCCACGACGGAATTTGTATTCGCGCATAGAAGCCGTAATCTTAGCTTTGTGTGGCATTTCTGCACCAGAACCCATGTCAGTTTGAGGATTTCCTGCTCCTTCACCTACCTGAGAAACGGCACTTTCGACTAAGAAGTTTCTGCCGTTTTCCATAAATCGGTCTGCATTGATAACTTCAGATACACGTTTTTCAATTTGTGCAGTGATAGTATTCGTTTTTTCAATGGCTGTGCCTTGTGGATATTCTATATAGACAATAATTTGATTCGGTTTATTATCTGGGAAAAATTCTACTTTAGTACGTTGTGTAGACAATGATATTCCGAAGGCTATAAACGCAGCTATTAATAATAGAAACGTTCCAATACTTAAAATGTAAGGTTGCTTATTAGACAAGGCACTTCGTAAACGACGTTCATACCAATTCTCTAATCTTACTAATGCTTTAGTTTGGAAACTGTTTGCCCAACCTCTAATAAAAAATCGGTAAGCCCAAAGCATAATAGCTGTAAAGATCATAATGGTTCCCATACCACGATAAGGCCCTCCTATAATTAGTATTAAGACTCCAAAACCAGCAACAATAATCGTTGTTTTAATAATTTGCTTCAGTGGCATATCCTTATCTTCCGTAGTCATATAACGCGATACTAATACCGAATTAAAAAATATGGCAACCGCTAATGACGAGCCTAAAACTATGGATAAGGTTATTGGTAAAATCTTCATAAACTCTCCCATAATACCAGGCCAAAGTCCTAAAGGCACAAAGGCAGCGACCGTGGTTGCTGTTGAAATGATGATAGGGAAGGCGATTTCTCCGATACCTTTTTTGGCCGCTTCAACACGACTCATACCTTCATCTTCCATTAAACGATAGACGTTTTCCACTACCACAATACCGTTATCCACCAACATACCAAGTCCCATGATAAGTCCAAAAAGAACCATAGTATTCAAACTATAGCCAATCATGCCTAAAATCATAAGTGACATAAACATGGACATTGGGATAGCAAAACCAACAAACAAGGCGTTTTTAAATCCTAAAAAGAACATTAAAACCGTTACAACTAAAATAACACCAAAGATGATGTTATTTACTAAGTCATCAACCTGTCCAATGGTAACAGAAGATTGATCATTAGTTATTGTAACTTCTAAATCTTGAGGGAATTCATTATCGATGGCGTTTTGAACAATAACTTGAATTTGCTCAGCCGCCGCGACCATGTTTTTACCAGCACGTTTTTTAACATCTAGCATAACAACAGGTTCTCCAGATTTTCTAGCGAATGTGGTTTTATCTTCTTCTTTAAATGAAACCGATGCTACATCTTTTAAATAGATAGGATTACCATTGTCTGATTTTACAACGAAGTCTTCAAGTTCAGATGGTTTTTCAATTTCACCTATAATTCTTATGGTACGTCTTTGTCCACTAGCTTTTAAGTTACCTGCCGATTGTGTGATATTTCCATTGCCAATAGCACCAAGAATGTCATTAAACGTTACTTTGGCTGCCATCATCCTGTAGATGTCTACAGCAACTTCTACTTCTTTGTCTTGAGCACCACGTATATCTGCCTTCTTAATTTCTTGTAAATCTTCTATTTCATCTTGAAGATATTCGGCATAATCCTTTAATTTTTCAATAGGATAATCACCCGAAATATTAATGTTTAAGATGGGCATTTCTTCCGAAAGACTCAACTCAAAAACATCTGGTTCTACTTTTGCGCCATTAAAGGTTGGCCAATCCTCACCAGCTGTTTCCGAATCTATTTCGTCTTTAACCTTTTGTTTAGCTTGTTCTACCGTAATGTTTTCGTCAAATTCTATGACGACCATAGAATAATCTTCTTGCGATGTTGAGGTAATTTCGACGAGGTTACTTACCGTTTTAAGACGGTCTTCTACAGGGTCTGTTATTAATTTTTCAATATCTTCAGCTGTATTACCAGGATAGATCGTACTGATGTAAATTTTGGTTTCATTAACCTCAGGAAAAGCTTCTCTTGGCATATCGAAAAAAGCCGAAATTCCCAAATAGAAAAAGACAGCAATAAGCACATACATGGTGGTTTTATTGTTAATTGCCCACGATGACCATCCAAATTCCTTTTCGGTATTCTTTTTATTGTTTTTAGTCATTTGTCTTTATGTTTTAGACGTTTGAATTGTTGGTTAGGTTTTGAAGATTAAAAGTAGTCTTCTAGTTCTTCTCGTCTATTTTAAGGACTTCTACGGATTGACCATCTCTTACGCTACGAGCTCCTTCTTTAATAATTTCTGCACCATCTTCAAGGCCTTTTAAAACTTCAATGATATCCTCTTGGGTTTTTCCTGTTTCAATAATAACGCGTTTTGCGGTACCAATACCTTTGTCGTTTTTATCAGTAACAACATATACATATTGTTCTCCTTCTGAATTTTCAGAAACGACACTTTGCGGAATTAACAAGGCATTTTCACTCGTGTAATCGTTAATTTTCAATCGTGCAGATAGATTAGGTTTAATAGATTTATCCTTGTTAGGAATTTCAACTTCAACTTTAAAAGTTCGGTTGGCAGGGTTTATAAAATCACCAGCTTGACGAATTTTTGTTTCTATTGTTTTACCCAAAACAGGAATATTTACACTTACATTTTTTCCTTTTGTAACGTCTGAAACATAACGTTCTGGCACTTCAGTTTCAATATACATATTGTCTAAATTCACAATACGCATTAATGGTGATTGCCCTGCTGCTACAACACTTCCTTGTTCAGTAATGATATCATCTATTGTACCTGAAAAAGGTGCTGTAACATTTGTTTTAGCAATTTGTTGGTATAATTGATTTACGGCTTCTTCTTGTGATTGGTACGTAGATTTTGATTGCAGATACTGAATTTCACTACCTATATTCTGCTCCCAAAGACGTTGCTGACGCTCGTAAGTGGTTTTAGCTAATTCGGCTTGGATTTTTAATTGAGCCAATTGTTGACTTAAACCACCATCATCAATCTTTGCTAAGATTTGCCCTTTAGTTACCTTCTGACCTTCTTTTACGTAAACGTTGGTTAAAATTCCGTTGTATTCTGGTGTAATGGTTAAAAGGTCCTTCGTTGTAACGTTTCCTTGTAATTCTAAAACATGATTAAAAACTTCAGTTTCTGCCTTAAACGTTGTAATTAACGGTACATGTTTTACCGTATCTAACGTTTTTATTTTTTCATCTAAAAGTTTTATTTGGTCATTAATGGCTTGCTGTTCGCCAACGAGTTCACCTCGTTTTGCTCTTATGGTTTCAAGATTACCTTGTTCAATGACGTTTTCTACAGAGTTTTTCTTTTCTCCAGAACACGAAACCGTAAGTATTGCTAGGATTAATAATGGAAATATATATTTCATTTGTGATAGTGATTTATTAATTATTGATTGGTGTATTAAGAACAGTTTCTAAGGTTGCTTTAGAGTTGATGACGTCTAGCATTGCTTGAAGTAATTCTTGTTGTGCTGAATATAATTGTGTTTGTGCTTGTCTAAGTTCGAAGCTAGAACCAATACCTTCAAAAAACTTAGTTTGGTTTTTAGTTTCTATACGTTCTGCAAGTGATAAATTTTGTCTTTTGTTGTCGTAATCTTCAATGGCAAATTGATAATCACTTTTAGCTGATGCAATTTCAAGTTTGATGCGTTGTTCTGTTTCTGTTAGATCCGTTTCGGCTTTTTCTAAATTAATTTTAGCGCGTTGGGTAGAAGCGTTGCGCATTCCAGAACTAAAAATTGGAATACTAAGGGTTACACCAAATGCAGAAGTGCCAATCCATCGTTGTTCTTTGTCAAAATAGGTAAACTCATCACTGTTTCCTACATAGGCACCATTTAAATAGGCGCTTAAAGTTGGGAGTGCCTTACTTTGCTCAAGTTTTACAAGTAATTCTTTAGAGACTTTATCATTATTTGCAATTTTATAATCGATGTTATTTTCAACATTATTTTCAAGTGCTAAAATTTCTAGATTTATATTATTGTCGGTTAAGGATTCTAAAGTGTCCGTTAAAATTGTTGTGTTGTAAACATCAATACCTAAATTAATATTAAGCATTTGAAGTGCAATATTCTGGAGACGTTCGGTTTTGTTTAAATTACTTTTTAAGCCTGAAAGTGTGATTTGTAATTGCTCTACACTTTCTTCTTCCTCTAAGCCGTTTTCAAAGATTTTTTCAGTCTCAAAAAGATTTTTTTCTAATACAGATACGTTTCGTCTTAGAATCTCAACACTTTCATTTGCTAATAGGACATTGCCATAAGCATTAATTACAGCTTTTCTAACTTCTAGGTCTGTTTTCGTTTTGGCATTTTCAGAGATTTCCAAAAATACTTTTGCGGATTGTAAACCTACAATATAGGAGCCATCAAAAAGTAGTTGGTTTAAGGTTACGGACGGATTCATAGATTGTTTGGCACCAAAATCTACCACACCATCCTGATCAAAATCAATGGCATCGAACTGTTGTTTAATGTTGTTGGTATAACTTATACTGGCATCAATTTGAGGTAAGCCAGTAGCTGTTGTTTCCCATTTTTGTTGTTTGGCTGCTTCAATATCTCGAGAAGCATTAATGGCCGTTCTATTGTTTTCCAAAGCATAGTCAATAGCTTCTTGAAGCGAAAGGCTTATAGGCTGGTCTTGCGAAAAGCCGACTTGAAAAATAATAAAACCTATTAATAGCGTTAGTGTTTTTTTCATAGGTTATTAAAGATTGGTGTTTAGTTGTGTTAATTTTTCTAATCCTTTAGCGGAGCAGATACCTCGTAAATGGTAATCTATATAATTGTTCATTAACATCATCATTGAAAAATTTTCGCGAGGAAAAATATCTTGATCCTTTAAAGAAATCATACCGTTAAAATAGAATCGTGCTATAAAATCAATGTCTATACTGTCTCTATAGAATTCTTGGGTTACACCACGTTCTAAATTACGGGTTACACAACCCAACATTTTTTCGAATTGCTTTTTCTTTAATGAAGCATAAATTTTAGGATAGTATTTTTGAAGCTGATATTGAGGAGACGATTTTTCGTCTTTTAAATTAAGCATTACAAACCGTTTAATCTCATATATTTCTTCTATTGGGTTTTTGTCTAGCTCACAAATACAATCAATCCCATGTGAAATACAGTTAAAAACATGCATTGCAGTAGCTTCTACAAGTTTTGTTTTGTTTTGAAAATGCTGATAAATAGTTTTTTTTGAAATACCCATTTCATTAGCAATATCATCCATGGTAACGCTCTTAAACCCTAAGTTTAAGAACAAATCAGTAGATTTTAATATTATTTTATCTTTCATCTCTGTGTTCCGAGAAAGCGGAATATCTTTTTATTTGGACGCAAAACTACAATAGGAAACTTTAAAAACCAAAAAAGTTTCCAAAGTTTTAATGATTTTTTAACATGATTAACATTTGTTTAAAATATGTTTAATACATTATTTTTGTCTTATGCAACATATTGAGAATTATCAAAAGCCCTTTCTAAAATATTTAGAAGATTTTACAGTAGATCGAGAACCCCAAAATTTATATAGTCCTATTAAATATATATTGGAATTAGGTGGTAAACGACTACGACCAATTTTAACATTAATGACGGCTGAGGTTTTTGGTGGAACCGCTCAAAAAGCCATGGATGCGGCTTTGTCTATAGAGGTTTTTCATAATTTTTCTTTAGTGCACGATGATATTATGGATGATGCTCCTTTGCGAAGAGGCGAACAAACGGTTCATGAAAAGTGGAATTTAAATACCGGAATTCTCTCAGGTGATGCTATGTTAATTATGGCGTATCAATTATTTGAAAATTATGATGCGCAAACATTTCAGGATTTAGCGAAACTATTTAGTAAAACAGCTTTAGAGGTTTGTGAAGGTCAGCAATATGATATTGATTTTGAAACACGAGACGATGTTACCATTGCTGAGTATTTAAAAATGATTGAATTTAAAACAGCAGTTTTAGTTGGTGCTGCCATGAAAATGGGAGCTATTGTAGCAAAAGCGTCAATTGAAGATCAAAATGCTATCTATGAATTTGGACGCTATTTAGGCATCGCTTTTCAATTACAAGACGATTATTTAGATGCGTTTGGAAATCCTGAAACCTTTGGAAAACAAGTAGGAGGTGATATTATTGAAAATAAAAAGACCTATTTGTATTTAAAAACAATGGAATTAGGTTCTGATGATGATAGTTTAAATTTAAAAACGTTTATGTCTAATTCAGAACTTCCTAATACTAATAAAGTTGAAAAGGTAAAAGCGTTATTCAATAGATCTGGTGCTTCAGAAGCTACTCAAATTGCTGTAAAAAATTACACGAATAAGGCGTTTGAGGTTCTAAAAAGTTTAAATATTGCTGATGATAGAAAGCAATCACTTCGTTTGTTTGGTGAACAATTAATGAACAGACGCGTTTAATACCCAATGAATTTACCGTCAAATTTTGAGGAGTTAATTCTAGAAGCAGAAACGCTACAACTCTAT
Organism: Winogradskyella helgolandensis; assembly: GCF_013404085.1. NCBI lineage: Bacteria > Pseudomonadati > Bacteroidota > Flavobacteriia > Flavobacteriales > Flavobacteriaceae > Winogradskyella > Winogradskyella helgolandensis. The sequence goes on from NZ_JABFHO010000001.1 coordinate 1,270,894, forward strand.
AGGAAACTTATTATTCAACTTAACAAGGATTTATTGTATGCTAATATAGATTTAGAGTTTGATGAAGAAACCTTGCCTACGAGTTTAAAATTAGTGTTTCAAGACACCGTTTTTAATCTCATAAATTCTAAATTTTCAGACTATCTTAATCTCCTTTATATTGTAGATGTTTCAGAAGCTAAAATAAAAGCTCTTGATGGCAGTGATGTTTTAAAGTTGTCTGAAGACGTAACTTTTATTATTTTGCAACGTGAATGGCAAAAAGTATGGTATAAATCCAAATATTCTTAAAATTATTTATTCCGGATAATATTGTCCTATTTAAAAGATTAATTGTATTTTTGTAATCTAAAACAGCAATAAAAGATGTTTTCTAAAGCTTGTGAGTACGGCATAAAAGCAGCAATTTTTATTGCTATTAATTCTTCAGAAAGTAGACGTGTAAGTCCTAAAGAGATTTCAGAAGAGATAGATTCTCCTCAGGCTTTTACAGCTAAAATTCTACAAGCTTTGGTGAGAAACAACATTGTGAAATCCGTTAGAGGTGCCCATGGTGGTTTTGAAATTGATAAAGATAAAATTGCAACCACCAAACTCTCTCAAATAGTTTTTGCCATAGATGGTGATAATATCTATAAAGGTTGTGGATTAGGCTTACATACTTGCGATGAAAATCATCCTTGTCCTGTACACGATAAGTTTAAGATCGTTAGAGACGAACTTAAGGATATGTTAGAAACAACTAGTTTAGAGCAACTCGCATTAGATATAAAATCTGGTGTCACATTTTTAAAGGTCTAAAAAAAATTTGAATATAAATAAGATAAAATTATCCGAAATAAAAAATAATATGGAAACACTTCAAAAAAACACACAAAAAGAAATAGGGCAATTTGTTGCCGAGGATTTTAGAACTGCAGCTATTTTTTCAAAATATAAAATTGACTTTTGTTGTCAAGGTAACAGAACCGTAGAGGAGGCTTGTGATAAAAAAGGTATTGATAGTAACACGCTAATAGATGAGCTTAATCAGGTTTTAGATTCTAAAGGTGGAGAAACCATTGATTATAAATCTTGGCCATTAGATTTATTGGCTGAATATATTGAAAAGAAACACCACAGGTATGTTGAAGAAAAAACACCAGTATTACGCCAGTTTTTAGATAAACTTTGTAAAGTTCATGGTGAGCGTCACCCAGAGTTATTTAAAATTAATGAATTATTTGTGGCTTCGTCTGGAGAATTAGCGTCGCACATGAAAAAAGAAGAACTCATCCTTTTTCCTTTCATAAAAAAAATGGTAAAAGCTAAATTAGAAAATAGCGCTGTACAATCTCCTCAATTTGGTACGGTTGAAAATCCTATAGCCATGATGATGGAAGAACACGATAACGAAGGTGCACGCTTTAGAGAAATAGATGCCCTTACAAATAATTATACTCCGCCAGCAGATGCATGTAATACGTATAAAGTTACTTTTGCCATGTTAGAGGAATTTGAAAAAGATTTACATCTACACATTCATTTAGAGAATAATATCCTTTTCCCAGAGGCTATAAAATTGGAACAACAGTTTGGTTAATAAAAATCCCTAATACATTTTTAAACTAGAGAAATCCTAAGATGTTATTCCCTTGCATTTTGGGATTTTCTTCATATTAATCTGTATCTTACTAAATCGTAATTTAAAGCGATGTCCAAAAAATTAGTCATCATATGTTTAATTAATTTTCTAATTGCTGCCGTAATGGGTTTGGCATTACGCTTCTCGTTTTTAGAATCTATTGGTTTAAATTATCGGTTTTTAACACATGCGCATTCTCATGTTGCGATGTTGGGTTGGGTGTATTTAATGTTATTTACACTTTTTGTTCATTACCTGATTCCAGATAAACCCAAAAGTTTTACGCGTTTATTTTGGCTCACAGAATTTGCTGTGGTTGGTATGATGATTAGCTTTCCGTTACAAGGGTATGCTGTTATTTCTATATCTTTTTCAACACTACATATTTTTTGTAGCTATTATTTTGTACATCTCATTTGGAAACACATTAAAACCAATTCTTCAGTTACAGAAAAGTTATTAAAATCATCACTTGTATTCATGGTTGTTTCCACAATTGGTGTTTGGTGTTTAGGACCAGCGGTTTCAATGTTTGGACCTGCTTCTGCGTTTTATCAAATTGCAATTCAGTTCTTTTTACATTTTCAGTTTAATGGCTGGTTTTTAATCGGAGTTATCACTGTATTCTTTCATATTTTAAAGATTGAAGATTCTAAAACGTTCAAGCAATTCTACATACTATTAATAACATCAACACTATTAACGTTCGCCTTGCCAATACAATGGTTTGCACCTCATAGTAGTTTGCCTTGGATTAATGGAGTAGGAGTGGCACTTCAGATTGGAGCGCTTTATAAATTCTTTCAACTTGTAAAACCGAATCAAAATTTAGTGTTTAATAAAGAAAATAAGCATGTGATCTATATGTATAGTTTTGCGCTTGTTTGTTTTATTTTAAAAGTACTGTTTCAATCATTATCTGTTTTACCTCAATTTTCAGAAGTTGTTTATAATCATCGCAATTTTGTCATTGGATTCATTCACTTACTCATGTTGGGTGTGATTTCAGGATTTTTATTTGCTTTTATTTTGAAAAGCGATTTAGTAACTTTTTCTAAAAGTTTAGATTTAGGTATTTTTAGTTTTCTTTTAGGCTTTGTATTAACGGAATTACTCCTATTAATTCAAGGTGTAATGTTTTACGTCGGTAGTGGTATGCTTCCGAATTATTACCTGTTGTTATTTCTTTTCAGCATCTTATTGCCCTTAGGAATCAGCATTATCTTATTACATATTATAAAACACAAAACGTATGCAATCTAAACCTCAAAAAAGACATAAAGCACTTCAACCTTTAAGCAGAGAACATCATCATGGCTTACTATTATCTTGGAAAATCAGAGCAGGATTTAGTAAGGAAATCGATCCTAAACGCATTAGAGCTTATGCTCATTGGTTTTTTGAAAATCATTTAATTCCACATTTTGAATTAGAAGAAATACATATTTTTTCGATTTTAGAGCCAGAAAATGAGTTGGTAAAACGTGGTTTAGCAGAACACAGACGTTTAAAGCGATTGTTTACAGATTACGATGATGATGTAAAAATACTGAGTAAAATTGAAGAAGAATTAGAGCAGCATATTCGATTTGAAGAACGGATTCTTTTCCCAGAAATTCAAAAGGTAGCAACAGAAGCACAGTTACGTCACATCGAGCTCATACATCAGCCCGAAAAGTTTATAGACAACGAAAGTGATGTGTTTTGGAAATAGAAATCCTATACATGATTAATATCATTGTGGGTATTTATGAATTTATTTAGATTTAAGAATAAGTTCTATTAAGATGAAAAAGATACTTTTACTTACGGATTTTTCTAAGAATGCTACAAATGCTATTGCTTATGCCATGCAATTTTTTGAATCTAAAAAGTGTACATTCTATGTTATGTATGTGCACAAAGTAGGTGGCTATGTATCCGATGATTTATTAATGTCTCCTAAAAATTCTATTCACGATTCTATAACTGAAAAACCCAAGAAGAAGCTAAATGCTTTAATCGAAAAATTAAAACAAGATTATAAGGAACAAGATTACGAATTTGAGTTTATTATAGATTACGACGTGTTTATTGATGCGATCAATCAAGCTGTAAACAAATTGTCTATAGATTTTGTAGTAATGGGAAGCAATGGTGCTTCCAATGTTAAAGAGGTGATTTTCGGAAGTAACACGATTAATGTCATTGAAAAGGTGAAATGTAAAACCTTAGTGGTACCAAGTAATTATGAGTTTATACCTACTAAAGAATTTCTTGTATCCTTAAATAAGGATTGCGTATTAAATAGTTATTTACGTGACACTATTATCGACTTTATAGAAGATTTCAATCTTAAATTGCATGTCTTAAGAGTGACATCAGAAAAGGAAACCTATACTATTGCTTTAGACGATAAGGAACGATTATCGTTGTTAGAGTCTAAATATTATCTCGTCCAAGATGTGCCAGTAGATTATGCTGTTTCTAGTTACCTTCAAACGAATACTATAGATATAACCGCTTTTATTGCACAAGATAAATCGTTGTTAAAACGTCTGTTTAGTGCCTCACCAAGTAAAGTGCTAAAGTCTAGAATGAAATTGCCATTGTTAGTCTTGCATAATCATTAGTTACTGAATTTTAAAATGTTTAAAAGTGTAGAAGCCATGATAAAAATCTTAAATATAGAAGAGTGTGAACTAATATTAAGCCGGAACTATATCGGTCATTTGGCTTATGTTTATCAAGGTAAACCTTTTGTTGTACCCATTACTTATTTTTATTCGACCGATAGAATTATTTGTTATTCTGGAGATGGACATAAAATAAATGCTTTACGTCAGCATAAGTCGGTAGCACTAGAAGTTTCTGAAATAAACACAATTACCAATTGGAAATCTGTTGTAGCACATGGAGACTTTATAGAACTAGAACGAAGTAGTGCCAAAGCTTTGTTACACGAGTTTTCTTTAGGTGTTAAAGATGTTATTTTGCGAAAAGAATTACGTGATCTCGATTTTATAAGTGAATTTTCTGCTAAAATTGATTCTGAAGAAACAGCTGTAGTTTTTGTTATTGATATAACCGAGTTGACGGGTAAATTAAGGCACGATTAAAATAATTTTCCTTAGTTGAAAAACTAAAAATACTTCCTTTTAATTATTAAATGATGTTTTGAATAAGCTAGGATTAATAGTTATCATTAACCAAGCCCAATGGTTAGAGTTATCTTTATTACCAGCTTTTAAAACTTCCATAGTTTCTGTAGCAAATAATTGTGAGTAGCCTGCGTTAAAACTAACATCCTTTGTCCATTTATAACCTAAAACCAAATCTAATTCGGTTCCTAATGCATTGCTCATTTCATTATTAGTATTGTCAATTACAGTGGCTGCAGAAGAAAATAAGTGAGGTACTAATTTTGCTGAAAACTTATCTTTTTCATACCCTAATGTGGCGTTAATATCTATTAATCCAACCGAATTAGCATGATTGCCAACATAAAAATAGTCCATTAGTCCGTTGAACTTATGATTGGTTCCAAACCAAGGATTAAAAGATTTTAAAGTATTCTCTGTGGTATTCATGTCTGTGCCAGAAAGATATTCAACACCCAATCCTGCTTTAAATTGATCATTGATTTTATAATACGCATTGGCGGCAATATTAATAGCGCTTAAATGGGTTTCTGCAATTTTTCCGGTTTGAAAATAGAAGGATGCATCAGCATTAAATTTATTGTTTTCAAAAGTAGCTCTAGTACCTATAGTTTGGTTATAATCTACATTCTGTTTATCATTATCATCTTCATAAGTTAAGCCATTATTTAAGATTAAAAAACTTAAGCTTACGGCCTCTAATTTGGTGTGGTACCATAAATATTGGAATGCTTTATAATCATTAACGAGGTACTCGGTTTCAAATAGTGTTTCTGCATTTTCATTCATTGCTAAACCTAAGTCGAACCTGTTAGTGGAATTCGGTTTGTAGGTCATTACAAAAGCATCATGGCTTCTTGCTTGTTGGGCCCAGCCTACATTTCCAAATATTCTGTGATCGTCATAGTTAAGTTCTTGTCTCCCTAATTTTAAAGAAAGATGAGAATTTAATAATAGTTGAGCCCAGGCTTCGTGTATAGTAATGCCGTTTTTATCAGAAGTTGATAGGGTCGCAACATCTCCCCAAACTCTAACATTTTGAAAAGCAATATAAGCCTTAAGCTTTTCGCTTTTATAGTTTAAATTTAACCGTGTGCGTTGCGATATAAATGTTGCGGCATCAACATCATCTGGTGATAGTGTTTTGTAACCATGTCTGTATTCAAAACGAGGTCTTAATTCCGTTGAAATTTCAAACTCTTGCGCATAGGACGTCATTACAACTCCTAAACATAGGATTGTTAGTATCGTTTTCATTGTTGTAGTTTTTATTGGGTGAGCTGAAGGATTGCCTCAATAGTTTCTTTGTTGTCAACGCCTAAACCCTCTTGCTGGTGTATTAACTCTCCACCAGAATTAAAGACACTTATTATGTTAGAGTGTGAAAAATCTATAGGTGATATTTCTTTATATTTTACGGATAAAACATTAGCAAATTCACGAACTCCACTTTCTGTACCTTGTAAAAAAGTCCATTGTTCATCGTCCATACCATTTTCTAAAGCAAAAGCTTTTAAACGTTCCGGATTATCCGTTTCAGGATCAATACTTATTAAAACAAATTCGAGATTTTTAATATTTTCATCCGGAATTTGAGCTTCAATATTTCGCATATCTGCTACTAATCTTGGGCATGCAGCTTTGCACGAGGTGTAAATCATAACCATAACCATGGTCTTTCCTTTTAAATCTGTAAGTTGAATTTCTTCATCTTCTTCATTATGCCATTTGCTTGTTAGATTGAAAATAGATGCTTCTGAAATTTCATCGGTATCCATGTCTTTTGAAGATGCTTCTAATAGTTTTAAATCCATTTTGCAAACAGGGCAACTACCTTCTTTATCATAGGTTTTGTCTCCTTCACATTGCATAGGACACTGAAAAACCGCTAAATCTGCAGCTGTATTTTTTGTTTTATCTGAATTACAAGCCGTAATAGAGAGGATTAAGACAAAAGTGGATAGTATAATTTTTAAATTTTTCATTGTTGTTCTTTTATATCTTGTACACATCTGAAGCCTAAATTTTTCATAGAGTATCTCGCTTTAAGACTTCCTCTAATGGCGTAACGCATAAATGCCGCATAATTCATTAAATCTGTCGCATTGACTGCTGCACTTCCACAAAATAGATTACTGTCTTTATCAACATCTTTTCTGGATTCCCCAGTTATTAATACGGAATTGAAATCTAAAGTCCATTCCCAAACCAAACCGTGTAGGTCGTAAACTCCCCAAGCATTTTTTTTAGTTTTACCAATACTGTTTTCTTCTGTTCTTGGAGCTTCATACCAAGCTAAAATTTGTTGGTTGTACTCAGGTTTCACTCTTGCATCTTTTGTAGTTTCATCTGCCATGGCAACATATTCCCACTCATCTACTGTTGGTAAGCGCTTGTTTTGGCATTCGCAATACGCTTTAGCAGCAAACCATGATACATAAGTTATTGGTCTTTTTGTAGACATAGAGTCTTTGACTTTTAGGTCTGTTTTCCAATTAACTAAATAGCTTTCGTCTGCAAACAATGAAATCACTTTAGATTTGCTCCATTTGGGATATTTTTCAACAAATTCTATGTATTCGGCTGTAGTTACAGGGTAAATATCCATTTTAAAATCATTGACTTCAACGACTGTAGAATCTCTTCCATATAAAGGAATATAGCGACTCCCTTCAATGAGAACCATGTCTTTAGTCTGCCCAATCATTAAAGATTGAACCATTAAGCACAGTAATAACAAACTAAAGACTTTGGTTTTCATAATATTATTTCTTTTTAACGTCGTCAACCATCTTTTTGGTCACTACTTTTTTAGAATTTCCCCAACTATTGTAAACATAAGTTAATACATTGGCAACATCGTCTGAAGAAATCATTTGCTTGGTCATAACGCTATTATACTTCTCACCATTTACAGTGATTTCGCCACTCAACCCATTGACTACAACTCCAATTGCTCTATCCACATCGGCATTTAAATAATCTGAATTTGCCAATGGAGGGAAAGCATTAGGAATACCTTGGCCTTCTGCTTGGTGACAAGCAAAACAGGTTTGCATATAGATTTGTTTTCCAAACTCCATTTGTTCTTCGAAAGATTTGGCCGGAATTTCAGATTCTACAATCTCATTAGTTGTTGGCATATTTTGTATTCCTGGTCCCTCAGGTAAATAAATACCTTCTCTAATCTCGCCAGAATATATTTTCTTTTGTTCTTCACCTTCAACTTTAAGCATACCTAAAGCACCTTTGTTAAACGCTCTAAATATAGAGTGATCAACTAGAATAAACGTTCCAGGTACGTCGACTTTAAATTCTACAATAGCAGCACCACCAGCAGGAATAAGCGTGGTTTGTACATTTTCATTAATTAAGTCACCACCCTCAACATGAACTTTATCAAATATTTCACCGATAACGTGGAAAGAAGAGACAAGATTTGGCCCACCATTTCCGACATAAAGTCTAACGGTTTCGCCTACTTTTGCTGTTATGGCATTATCACCAGTTAAGGCGCCAACGCTTCCGTTAAATACAACGTAATCTGCGTTTTCGTCCACTGCTTTTTGCATGTCGAAAGGCTGTAAGCCACGTTCACCATTTTTACCTTTGGTATAAAAATCACCTTGCATAATGTAGTATTCTTTATCTACTTGTGGTAACCCTCCTTCTGGTTCAACGAGAATAAGGCCATACATGCCGTTGGCAATATGCATTCCTACAGGTGCTGTTGCACAGTGGTAAACATAGAGTCCTGGGTTTAATGTTTTAAACGAAAATGTTTTTTCATGGCCTGGAGCTACAAAAGAAGATTCTGCTCCACCTCCCGGACCTGAAACAGCATGTAAATCTATATTGTGTGGTAGTTTATTATCTGGATGATTGGATAATGTAAATTCAACTTCATCACCAACACGTGTTCTAATAAAACTACCTGGTACAGAACCACCAAAGGTCCAATACACATACTTTACTCCATCTGTTAGTTCGCCTTCTTCTTCAAGAATTTCCATATTAACAATAAGCTTTTTTGCTTTTCGTCGTCCTACCGGTGTTGGTACATTTGGAGGTGACGTTAATTCTGCAATCATTTCTCTACTTACCGGAATTTCTGCAGTATCAGAGTGTTGTTCTGTTTTTTCGCTGTCTCCACAACTTAACATGATTAAAGCTAAGCTAAGGATGATTGGTTTTAGTGTTTTCATTGGTTTACGTGGTTTAATTTTTTTCAAAAATAGATGGATAAATAATTATTTAATATGACAAATATCATAAATAAGATAAAATTGTCCTAATTAAAATAAATTGATATTGAATTCTAAAGATGTAAAATCTAAGATAGTAATAACTTATGTATAAAAGTCACTTTTAGAGGTTTTTACAAGTTTAGCTATTGTAGGACAAATGAAAGGTTTAAGTAAAAATTGCGTCCTTGTCTAGGGAAGTTATTCCAATCTGCATAGGTAGAGTATTTAGTGTCTAATATGTTTTCAACACCATATTTTAATACTGTTTTTCCAAGTTTATTATGGAAAACGTTTCCTAAGTTAAGATTGAGTATCGCATAATCAGCAGTTTCATTTTCACCATACTTACTACTATAATTGCTTTGGTTTCCATTACCATCTAATTGCAATGCAGCATTAAATTTAGGTGTATTGTAATTGAATTCAGCAAAGTAAGAAAATGGTTTTATGAGTGGTAAATTTTCACCATCATTCCCTTTGCCATAATTGTAGCCAACCGTTCCGTTTATTGCAAAACGTTCTGATATTTTATAACTACTATTTACATACGTATTAAAAATAGAGGCATGGTCTAATGCGGTATAAACACGCACACCATTTGCACCAATAGTCATTGAGCTTACGTCTGGCGCAATCTCACCGATAATATAATCCATAATATGGAAGTAGGATGATTCTAAACCAATTTCAAAATCGTTGAATTTTTGTTTAAAACTAAAGTTCGCTTCTAAGGCTTTTTCATCTTTTAAATTTGGATTGCCGATGTAATCGTAATTATCAAAACTGTCGAATAAGAAAAAGCCATAACCTTCACTAACCGATGGTGCGCGTTCGCCATAACCTAAACCAAAGGATAGATTATAATTCTCTTTTTTTAGTTGATATGCTGATGACAAACTCACTAAAAATCGATTGTTTTGGTCTTGTACATTATCATGAAATATCTCTAGACTTTGTACACCAACTTCTTTTGCTATTTTGTTTTTGTGATAGCCTAATCGTATAGAAGATGCGAGTGTTTCATGGGCACTAAAATGAAAATCATCTTTAATGAAAATACCAGAATATAACGTTCTAATGTCTGGCCAAGTGTACATAAACATATCTGGTTCACTTGGATTATTAGAAAACATGGTCATTTCTGCTAAAGACTTATTATAAAATCCGTTAAAGTTGAATGTAAAATGATGTTTATTTTGTACAACATCAGCCTTGCTATAAAAACCATAAGTATCACTCCAACCTGGCATGTCCATTCTTATAGCTACAACAGGTCGCTTTGTATCGTCCATAATATGAGTTATGGTATTAAAATACAATTTGGTTTCTAAAGATTTTAAGGCTTTATCTTCTGGTTTGTAATTATGGGTTAGGGATGCAATTAAAGCTTCAGCTAAAGAAACATCCATTGGTAAAGCAGGATAACCTACATCTGTAGCTTTATCATAAATAACGTTGGCATCTATGCTTTGAGTTTCTGAAAATTTGTAGCCCGTTTTTAATGAGATATTATACTTTTCGAATTGAGAATATAGGATTTCTTCGTTGTTACCAGCATCATAATTATCAGATTTTCTATAAATACCATCTGCGCTAATAAAGAATTTATTGCCTGTGTATTCTAAATCTAATCCAGTTGCTTTATAGTTGCCGTTGGTTTCATAACCTAAGTCTAATCCAGATTTAAAACCAGAACCATTAAATTTAGAGGATGGTAATTTTAAATCTATTCCACCACCAATTGAATGTCCGTTTTCTGTGCCTTCTTGACCAGAACCAATAGTTACTTTTTCGAGATTAGAAACATCAACATAAGACGTTATTGGGTCCATTTTATCAGTACAAGCACCAAAAATTTGCATACCATCAATAGTAACCACCAATCGCTCGCTTGTCATGTTGTTAATGGTTGGTTCCCAAGCGTAATTACCACGTTTTATCATGGTTACTTTATTAGATTTTTCAAGATAGTCATCAATGCTAGACAGTGTTTTTTCTTGTCTGTGATTGCTTAATTTACGTCTTGAAAGTACGAGGACTTCTTCTAATTTTGTAGTGTCTTTTTTAGTCTCTTTATTGTTGTCTTGGGCAAATCCCAAAGAAGACAATAGCAGACATAGAATGACTGTTATTAGCGTTTTCATAGCTAAAAATTTTAGTGTTTTAAATGAATTGGCAAAAATGTGTCTTAGACGTTAGAGGCGAAACTGAAGAATCACAACCACTATTAAAGTTGAGATTCTTCACTTTGTGCCTCGTTCTTAATGACAGTAAGGAATAAATTAAAATTCCAGTTCTAAATACAAACTACTTGCTTCGTTTTCATCGGTAACGTCTTCGCCTTTTAATACATCATCATTAGCGTTCATTAATTTTAGGTTTAGTTTCCAATAACCAGTCATTGTTAATGATAAATCTGCATAATAGAAATTATCTGCATTATTATAAGTTAAATCAGTATTGTTAGGTGACGTATGATTTCCCATGCCTGGCATACGTGGGTCTAAAGCTATGGTATAGTCTTCTACAACTGGAAACGTCATCATGTTTTCCATTTTAAATAGACCAACTTTCATTTCGTTTACAGCAATACTTGGGTCTTTTGGTTCAATGAGCGCAAGGATATAATTGGTGCCATCGCTACCCATAAAAGTTGATGTGTTTTGGTTTTCATATTGAAATACAGATATCGTTTCTGTAACCGAATAATCAGTGCCATCAATAGTGTAATTTAATGTTAGTGACCAACCAGAAGCATCTGTATTTGTCATTTGGTAGATTATAAAACCTTCATAAACGGTATCTTTTCCTAAAGCTTTTGAAATTGTAGATTTAGGCGATGAATGTTCCATAGTTGGCATTTGCATCATTGGCATCCAAGAAAGGATAGCATCTTCTATATAGCTATCTGTTGTGTTGTCTTTAATTCTAAGACTAACTAAATTATAGCCAGTTTCAAACATACCTTTCTCGTTGTAAAGTTCTATGGTTTGGTTGTTGTTAAAAATAGTTTGAATAAGTTCTAGGCCTTCAGTTTCATTAACTATGGCATCATCATCGTTGTCTGTTGAACATGAAAAGAATAGCGCAATAAATGCGATTGGTAATAAATATTTAAGTTTCATTTTAAAGTGTTTAAGTTATTTTTTAATGTAAGTATCCTGTTCGAAGCCGATGTGGTTTCAAAAAACAGAAGTTTGCTCTAAGTAGAGCTTCAAAAAAATTAACTTAAATCTGGTGGTGGTGTATGGATATCATAATACCCAGAAACTGGTTGTTTTATTCTGTAATGTGTGTTGTTTTGAAACCTTTCTAATTGAATTAAATTTGAGTTGGTATGGTTTGTAGTTTCATAAATAACAAAAACGTCTAAGCGCGTTCTGTCGCTTGATGGTATTGGTGCATCTGAACTTGAATCTGTGTTATGTTGTACTAATTGTTTGGCTAAATGACATTTACCATTACAGCCTTTTTGATTGTTTTTTTGAACACAAAGCGTTTTAGCAATAAAATCTTGGTTCATCATAAAATCGGTTACAATAACCACATTGTTAATATTATTCGCTAATAAAACGAACGTTAAAAACAAGGCAGTGACTCTATATGTAACCTTTAATATCATATTGCTAAATTCGGATAATTTTGTCTTTAATTAGATGATTTTTGTCAGTTAATCTTAAAATATTCGAAATAGGTGGCTGTTAAGTTTTTTAAGTGATTTACTTTTTGCTCTAATTCTGAAGCGTTTTCTACGTCTTTTATATCTGTGATTTCTTCTAGAATAGGGACGAGTACCACATGAAGCTGGTCGTGTGCTTCGCCTTCCATATCACAGCTTTTTATAATATAGCTTGTTTGTTTTGAAAGTATATCGCCTAATACTTTTCCACGTGTTGAAGTATTATTTTTTAAAATAGAATCAATACGCTTCATGCCAATATGGGTTTCTTCATTTGCAACCCACTTTCCGTTATTGTTGAGTGTTAAACCTTCAAGTTGAATGGCTTGAGGTTCTGTTGTGTTGTTTTTGCATGAATAACAACTTAACAACATCATTATGATAATGACTGAATTTGATAATATTCGTTTCATAATTAAAAATCTTTTTTCTTTGATTTGAATACGATGCGTAAAACAGGCATAACAACCCAAATGGTGAGCATCACAAAAGACACAATTAAACCAAAACTTGTTCCGAAAAATTGTTTGAAAACGGCACCTGTGTATCCTAATAACGCAGAAATATCTAGTTTTAAAAGGATAAGCGTTCTCGATAAATCTATTGGATTTAGCATAGTGCCAATGAGTGAAACTTTATCTAGCGGATAATCTTCAAATAAAATTAGTGTCATTAAAAATAGTCCATCATAAATAACGGCCAAGAACAACCAAAGTAAGATGGCATAACCAAATCCTTTAATTTTGTTCTCGTTAGACAATGCAATGTTAAAGGCTAAAGCGGTAAAAATTAAGGTTAAAAATGTACCGGTAATTAGTAGTAGTGAAAAATCCCAAATGGCACTGCTTTCAAATAAGCCATAAAACACAAATGGGATGCCTAAACCCAAAATTAAACTCATAGATAATGATAAGGCAACACCAAGATATTGTCCTAAAAAAATGGACGAACGTTTAATAGGTTGTGCTAAAAGTAGCTCAGTAAATTCTTGAGAATTGTAATAATACATGACGCCAAAAATTGTCCCAATTAATGGTACTAAAACAATGATGACGTTCATTAAAGTAATGACTGCTTTTGAAAGGTCGTTGTTTAAAAATAATAACACAACACCTAATAATAAATAAAAAGCAAAATACACGTAACTCCAGCGACTACGCATAAGGTCGTAAAAACTATATTTTAATATCTTAAGCATGGTTATCGGTTAATATAGACGCAATCGCATGTTCGAAATCGGGTTGATTGGTCTTGGTTTTTAATTTTTGGATGGTACCTTTAAAGTAAATTTTACCTTCTAGGATAAATACAATTTCATCTGAAATTTCTTCAACAAAACTCATAATGTGTGAGGTAATGAGCACTGTTTTCCCTTTGGCTTTTTCAGCTTTAATTAAATCTTTTAATCTAATGAGTGAAATTGGGTCTAAACCTGTGGTTGGTTCGTCTAAAATAATTAACGGACTATCAAACATAAAAGTTAAAACGAGATTCACTTTTTGTTTGGTTCCACCTGAGAGGTTACCTAATTTTTTGTCTAAAAAGGGTTCGAGTCTAAAAAGTTCAATTAGACGCTCATCTTCATTGGTCGGTTTGCGTAAATCCTTAATCATTTTAATTAATTCCTTTACACGAAGGTTACTCGGGAAGTTTGCTATTTGCGGTAAATAATCAATTTTATGTCTGTATTCTGAATTCTTTTTAATGTTTTCGCCAAGTACAGTGATGTTTCCTTTATCTGGAATTACCATACCCAAAACTGATTTTATCAACGTGGTTTTACCTGAGCCATTTGGGCCAAGTACAGCGAAAATTCCACCTTCACTTATGTTGAGGTCAACACCACTTAATACTTGGTTTTTGCCAAATTTTTTATGTAGATTCTCTATGGTTACCATGTTAGTTTTTTTATTTGTGGATTGTTGTCTAGTAAATCATCTGGTGTAAAAACAGGTGATACTTTTTCGGAAAAATCAATGATATCAATAAACATACTACGCAGTAAAATGATGGTTTCTGGTGTGCGGTTTACGATATAAGAAAAGAGCTTTACAGGTCTGTAAGGAACATCTCCAATGCCATTTTTGTCTAAATCGTAACCTGTATAATTACTCCAGTAATTTCTATCAAAAATATTGTCGTTAACATTGCTATTGTAAGCAATATCAAAAGAGTTGTATAGAAAATTATTCTCAATAAATTCATTTGTATAACAAGCACCTTTTACTTTAATTGCCCAACCATTATTAGAAAAATTATTATGTTTATAGGTAATTCGGTTAGAGCCTTCTATGTTAATGCCAATGGTGTTGTCTTCAAAAATATTGCCTATAATTTCTGCATCATTAATCTCTTTTAATAGCATTCCGTAGGAAGCTGTTCCCCAATTTTCTTTAAAAAGATTGTTATACATTTTTATGCGTTTAGAAAACATAACTGCTACTCCAGCACCATTGTTTTCAAACGTATTATCTTGATAGATGTCATCATTAGAAAACATAAAATGTAAGCCGTAACGCACATTTAACGTACTAATATTGTTTTTAATTAGGCAGTCATCAGAGAACTCTAAGTAAATACCATCTCTTACATGTTCTACGTAATTATGTTCAATTTCTACATTTTTACTGTACCATAATTGTATGCCATTACCAGAATTATATTCTTCTACAGCATCTCCAATTATTTTGTTATGATACACTTTTCCATTTCTAGATTTTTCGATATAAATACCAAAGAAAAGTTTTTCTAATACTAAATTCTGAATGACAAAATTTTTGCTGTTTTTAACTCTAATCGCAGCATAATCTTCAGTGTAACTTGTGCCAACATTTATGATAAATAAGCCATCTACGGTAACATTATCTGCTGTTATAGTAATAATTTCACCTTTTTTTTCACCATCAATTACTGGGTAATTTTTTCCAATAATTGTTAGAGGTTTGTCCACTAAAATAGCATGTTCTTTGTAAGTGCCTTTTTTAACTATTATGGTATCAAAATCTTTTGATTGTATTATAGCCTCTTTTAAAGTTGAAACAGGACAAGTGTTACAAACCTCAATAGTTTGGGCAATACTTATGTTAGCTATAAAAATAGCTATAAAAAAAAACGTTATACTTTTCATGTTACTAGGCTTTTAAGTGTGCTAGTAATTCTGGCCAAGAGTATAGTTTTCCGCCTTTTTCTGTTTGTACTTTTTCTGCTTCAGATTTATTCTCGAAAGCGGTTAAAAATGCTCCCATTGGGCTTGGCATGTTTTTACTGATTAAAAACGTTGCTTTTGTTGCATCAGTGAAAGCTTCAGGATTAGAAAAATAATTTGTGAGGTATAATTCTATTTCGGATGTATCAAATTCATCGAAATAATTAACCATACATTCTGTGGCATCAAATTTATAAACTTTTCCTTTTTTTGTTACAAACTCTGCTGCATGTACTTTATCTACAATGGTCATTTTACAAAAGTGACAACCATCGCTTCCATATTCTATGGGTTTTGGTGATACGTTACAACTTGAAAAAATAAGAAGTAATAGTAGTGTTGAATAGTGTTTTAGTGTTTTCATTTTTTTTAGTGTTTTGAAAATGTAAAATTACTATGTGATTTTTTTGACACTTGTTTTTCGGCCTAACCAAAAGGCAATAAGAGTAAAAGACATGCCTATAAACATTAAGTAACCTCCTGTATGTGGTAAAGAAGTAACATCGAAGTTTAGTAGTTTTTTAAAACCAATTAAAGGTGGTTTGTAAGACATTGGTGAACCATCTGGATTTGTTACTTTTATGATAGCGTGTGGGTCTAAATTGCCACCGTAATCTGCCAACCAATTATTAAAATCGTACATGCCTAAAATGCCTAAAACAGACATTAAAACAAACCAACCCAAGAAATATTTATAACTTACTTTGTTAAGATATCCTAATAAGCCAATAATTACACCTAATAAAGCCATACCTAATATTACTTTAGGAAATACTGAGAATTCCCACATTTCTTCGGCTTTTGGAATGGTTTTCATTCCGATATAGTGATTTAAACCGTCAATGTTTTGTAAATCAAATTCAGATACACCTTTTATACCATCAATATGAATGTTCATTCCTAAAGGGTCAGGATATTGAGGTGCTCCAAGCATAATGTTCCATAAAGGGAATTTAAAAAGTCCTAATAACAGTAATGAACCAATTATCATTATAATGCTAGCCTTTTTCATGATGTGTAATATTTAATATTCTTTTCAGTGAGGTTTCTGCGTCAACAGAATAAAGTGTTTTAAAAAAGAAAGGCGAGAGCGAAAACTCAACTCTCGCCTTAGTTAGAGAAATAAACACTAAAACAAAATTTCTCTAATTCTTAAAATTAATTTACTCAATATCTTCTCCTAGAGACCACTTAATTGGCACATCTGAATCTGCAGCAGATACTCTAATATAACCTTGCATTTCTTGGTGTAATGCAGAACAGAAATCTGTACAATAGAATGGCCAAACACCAACTTGTTTAGGTTCCCAAACAGATGATTTTGTTTGTCCTGGCATTATCAATAATTCTGAATTGTTTTGACCAAGTACAGCAAATCCATGAGGTACATCAAAATCTTGCTCTAAATTAGTAACGTGGAAATACACTTTGTCTCCTACTTTAACTCCTTCAATATTATCTGGTGAGAAGTGACTTCTAATAGTTGTCATATAAATATGTACTTCATTTCCGTCTCTTACCACTTTAGTATCAGCATCAGATTTTGCAGCATATGGATGCTTGTTATCTGCTAACTTATAGATTTTTTGAGATTGCTCTTTAATGATACTTGCTTCCATTGCAGCAGCATAATGTGGTTCTCCATGTGTAGGGAAATCTAAAAGTAATTCCATTTTATCTCCAGAGATATCATACAATTGTGCACTATGTTCCATTTCTGGACCTGTTGGTAAATAACGGTCTTTTGTTATTTTATTCATTGCAAACATGTATTTACCTTGTGGTTTTCCAGAATTTCCTCCAGGAATTGTTAAGTGACCAACAGAGTAATATGTAGGTTTTCTATCAATAACTTCCCATGTTCCTATTTTCCATTTTACAACTTCAGAAGAAATAAAGAAGGTCGTATATGCATTTCCTTTTCCATCAAATTCAGTATGTAAAGGTCCTAATCCTGGTTGCTCTACAACACCTGCTAAAACATCTTCGAAGTTTAAAATTGGAATGCCGTAAGCTTCACCTGCAAATTTCTCTTTTTCAATAGCATCTAACATTTTTGTAAATGAATGCACTGTTAAGTTTGCAGAAAGTTTTCCATTACCTACAATGTATTCTCCAGAAGGATCTACATCACAACCATGTGGTGATTTTGGTGTTGGAATAAAATAAACAGCTCCAGGAACATCAATAGGGTTAACAACACGTACTTCTTTTTTTATAGTAGAAGTTGCTGTATGAGTATGCTCATCATAAAGATTGTGCGCGTAATTAGCTGGCATCATTTTTCCACCACCATTATTAACGTACTCTTCAATTTTTTTCCAGTTTACAGCTGCGATAAAATCTTTATCATTTTGTGAAGCGTTAACTTCTAATAATGTGCTAGCTTCTTCAGTATTATATGTTGTAAAGAAGAACCAACCGTGAGATTTTCCACGTCCTGGATGTGATAAATCGTAGTTGAAACCTGGCATTAATACCTGGAATTTTATATCCATGTTACCAGTTTCTGGTGCTACACTAATAAAAGATAAGGCACCTTGAAAGTTTCCTTTGTAATCTTTAATTGGCATATCACGTTGCGGAATTGGCACTGAAAATCGTGTTCCTGCAACTACATATTCTGTATTTTCTGTTACAAATGAAGAACTGTGGTTACCAGCACTATTTGGAACTTCAATAATTTCTTCAGTTTCAAATGTGGTAAGACTAATTCTTGCAATACGAGGTGTGTTGTTTTCATTTATAAAAACCCAACGACCATCTAACTCTCCTTTTGATTGAGAAATATCTGGATGGTGAGAATCTCCCCAGGGTACAAATCCGTGAGACGTGTTTAACATTGGTTTTGTTTCTTCAGAATAACCATAACCAGACGTTGCAAATTGAGAGAAAACAGGGATTTCTTTAAACATTCTACCAGATGGTAACCCGTAAACGGTAATGTTACCACTATATCCGCCAGAAATGAATGCGTAATGAGAATCGTATTCTCCTGGTGCTACATATACTTTTTCTGCAATATTGTTAGACAACGCTCCAGACTTACCGCCAGATTGGTTGCCATTATTACAACCTGTAAATCCTAAAAGGATAACGAGCATTGCAATACTTGATGTTAATATATTTTTCATTTTGTTTAAATATTTAGTTAGTTATTAATTATTCAGTTGGTGGCAATAAAACTTTGTCTATAACATGGACAATTCCGTTACCAGCTTTTATGCTAGCCAATATTTTAGCTCCTCCAATCATTGGTTCTCCATCTACTACTTCTACTTTTACATAGCCATTATTAGCTTGACCTAGTTTTTTAAATTTCTTTAAAAAGTCTTTAGAATAGTTACCAGGAGTCACATGATACTTTAGGATATTAGCTAAAGCATCTTTGTTTTCTGGTTTTAGTAAATTTTCTACTGTTCCTTCAGGTAAGGCTGCAAAGGCTTCATTTGTTGGTGCAAAAACCATTAAAGGTCCTGCGTTTACCAAAGCATTTTCTAATTGAGCTGCCTGTACTGCGGCAACTAAAGTAGTGTGGTTTTTAGAGCCAATAGCAATACTTAAAACAGTTGTACTGCCATCATCTTCAATAAAGGCTTGGCCAGTTCGTTCTGTAGATTCTGTTTCTGTTTTTAATTCTGATGATGTGGTTGAATCATCTTTGTTCGCGTCCTTGCATGAGCTAAAAAGGGTAGCAACTGCAAGGACAATAAACAAGTGTTTGGTTAGTTTCATATATTTTATTTTAAGGTTCTAAAATATTCTAATACGGCTCTAGCTTCTTCTTCCGTTAGGTGTTGGTTTGCCATAGGTGCTCCATTGAATTCCATTAATAAGTCCTTAGCTAATGGATCTTGTTTAATCATTTCTTCAGGATTCAAAATCATGTTCATTACCCATTCAGGACTTCTTCGAGATAAAATACCAGTTGGTGCAGGTCCAATGAATTTTTTATCTGTTTTGTGGCAAGCTGTACACATTTTACTATAAACATCCATTCCGTGTTTTACCATTTCTTGGTCAACTTCTTCTGCCAAGGTTACAGAAGTGATTGGTCCAACTCCTTTGTTAGAAAGTTCTATACGTTTAGAAGCAGGAATCTTAGCTTCGGTTTTTACAGGTGCTTTTTTTCCGTAACTTGATGCTTCTTTTTTTTCTCCACCACCACAACTCATTAAAGTTGCAAATGTGATAATTGACAATAGTTTTAGTGATTTCATTATGATTTTAGTTTTAATTTAAAGCAAATTTAAAGATGAGAATATAAAAAAAACATGATAATTATCATATTCAAGACAATATTGTCCTATTTAATTTTTGAATAGTGATTACTCGTAACATTACAGTGTTAATTAATGCTTAAGGAGTTGATTAGTAGTTTTTTGTAATGTTGTTAAAAAGGTGTTTAGCTTTGCTGTCTAAAGTTGAAAAAATATAAATTATAGATAACTAGTGAGATTCACTGTCTTTAGAAAAACTGTTAACGTTTTACATTTTTAATCTGCTAATTGAAAATTAATCGAGTGCTAAGGTGTTACTTGTTTATTAAAACTGAAACCTTACAAAGGGCATCCATGCTTCCGAGTAAATACTTTTGTCTTTGTCATAGAGGACATCGTATCTAATACCTATAGTAACATTTCTACTTGTATAGCCTGCTCCTAAAAATAAGGCAGGATACCAATACTCATCATCAAGGTTTGAAACGAAATTTTGATCAAAGTTTCTGCTGACGTGTAATTGTTCAAACTCTGTAGAAATTTGTACAGCTTCGTAAGGATTAAAAAGGCCAAGAATACTTCCGCCTAAAACAGTAGATTTAAAAACATCCTTTTGAGAGCTGTAAGAAAAATTAAGACCAACTCCAGTCGCTATATAAGGATTAAATCTGTAAACGGCATTTGGAGAAATTGCACCACTAAAAAAACCATCGCCAAAACTAAGTCCAAGACCTCCACCATATTCTACATGACTCCAAAAGTTGGTAGTTTTAGAAATACGATCTTGTGAGAATGTGCTAATTGTGCAAAAGCAAATTAAGATAGTGAGAACTAATGATTTTGATGTACAAATGTTGTTGTTATTCATAATAATTTAGCTAGATATTTTCAATATGTTATAAATATAATAAATCCTTATCTATATTTAGTAAAAGTTGTATTTTTGACTAAATTATGTTGAAACGACAACGTCTCAAAAAGTAAAATGGATAAATATTCCTTTCTCAACGCGGCACATACGGCATATTTTGCTGATTTATACGACCAATACCTAAAAAACCCAGATTCTGTAGAGCCAAGTTGGCGCGCCTTTTTTCAAGGTTACGACTTTGGATCCGAAAATTATGGTTTAGATGGTGAAATTATAGAAGGTGTTTCTACTCAAATACCAGAGCAACTTCAAAAAGAATTTCAGGTTTTAAAACTTATTGATGGTTATAGAAGTAGAGGGCATTTGTTTACTAAAACAAATCCTGTACGAGCAAGACGTAAATATGCGCCTACACTCGAAGTTGAAAACTTCGGATTATCAAAAAACGATCTACAAACTATATTCTCAGCAGGTGAAGTACTCGGTTTAGGGTCTGCAACTTTGCAAGCAATTATTGATCACTTAGAAAAAGTGTATTGTGAATCTATTGGTGTAGAATATATGTACATCAGAAAACCTGAAGAGATTCAGTGGATTCAGCAGAAGCTCAATGTCAATGATAATCACCCACAGTTTTCGCCAGATCAAAAGAAAACAATTTTAAGAAAATTGAATGAAGCGGTTTCATTCGAAAACTTTTTACATACCAAATATGTAGGGCAGAAACGATTTTCTTTAGAAGGAGGTGAAGCTTTAATTCCGGCTTTAGATGCCTTAATTGAGCATGCTTCTGGTTATGATGTAAAAGAATTTGTAATGGGAATGGCACATCGTGGCCGTTTAAGTACCTTAACAAATATTTTTGGTAAATCTGCAAAAGATATCTTTAGCGAGTTTGATGGCAAAGATTACGAGCAAGAAGTTTTTGATGGTGATGTAAAATACCACTTAGGTTGGACCAGTGACCGTGTTACTGATACAGGTAAAAGAATAAACTTAAATATTGCACCAAATCCTTCGCACTTAGAAACCGTTGGAGCTGTTGTAGAAGGAATTGTTAGAGCTAAACAAGACGATAAATATCCTGATAACCCATCACAAGTGCTACCAATTATTGTACATGGTGATGCTGCAATTGCAGGGCAAGGTTTAGTATATGAATTAGTGCAAATGGCACAATTAGATGGCTATAAAACAAACGGAACTATACATATTGTAGTAAATAACCAAATTGGGTTTACCACTAATTATTTAGATGCACGTTCTAGTACGTATTGTACAGATGTTGGTAAAGTAACGCTTTCTCCAGTTCTGCACGTTAATGCTGATGATGTTGAAGCAGTCGTGCATGCGACATTATTTGCTTTACATTTTAGAATGAAATTTAAGCGTGATGTATTTATTGATATGTTAGGCTATAGAAAATATGGACATAATGAGGGTGATGAACCTAAATTTACGCAGCCATTATTATATAAAGCGATTGCTAAGCATAAAAATCCTAGAGATATTTATGCCGAACGCTTATTAGCAGAAGGGGTTATTACTAATGATTTCGTTGCTGAAATTGAAAAGGAATATAAAGATAGGCTTGAAGAAAAGCTTGAAGATTCTCGTAAGGTAAAGAAAACGGAGATTACACCATTCATGCAAAATGAGTGGATTAATTTTACGTCAGCGCAAGAAGGTAAGATGATGGAGACTGTAGACACTACATATCCAAAAGAAGGACTTGAGAAGATTACAAAAATTATATCTAATTTACCAGAGGATAAAAAATTCATAAGAAAAATACAACGTTTAATTGAGTCGAGGCAAACCATGTTTGATGAAGATCGATTAGATTGGGCAATGGCAGAGCATTTGGCTTATGGTTCTATTTTACTAGAAGGAAATGATGTTAGAATGTCAGGACAAGATGTAGAACGTGGTACGTTTTCGCATCGTCATGCAGTTGTTAAAGTTGAGGATAGCGAAGAAGAAATTATTCTACACAATAAATTAAGCGATAAACAAGGGAAGTTTTATATCTATAATTCACTTTTGTCTGAGTATGGGGTGGTAGGTTTTGATTATGGCTATGCTATGGCAAGTCCAGAAACATTAACTATTTGGGAAGCGCAGTTTGGTGATTTCAGTAATGGAGCGCAAATAATGTTAGACCAATATATTTCTGCAGCAGAAGATAAGTGGAAACTACAGAATGGATTAGTAATGTTATTGCCTCATGGTTACGAAGGTCAAGGAGCAGAACATTCATCAGCACGTATGGAGCGTTATTTACAATTATGCGCTAAGGATAATATGTTTGTGGCAGATTGTACAACACCAGCTAATATCTTTCACTTACTGCGTAGACAAGTAAAAGCAGATTACAGAAAACCTTTAATTGTTTTTACACCAAAAAGTTTATTACGTCATCCTAAAGTGGTTTCTACTGTAGATGAATTTGTAAATGGAAGCTTCCAAATGTTAATCGATGATGCTAATGCAAAAGCAGAAAAGGTAAATACATTGGTTTTTGTTACAGGTAAATTTTATTATGATTTATTAGAGGAACAAGAAAACCTTGGAAGAGATGATGTTGCTTTAGTTAGAATAGAACAATTATTCCCTTTACCAGCTAAAGATATGAGAGCAATACTTGGGAAATATAAAAATGCAGAAGACATAGTTTGGGCACAAGAAGAACCAAGAAACATGGGAGCTTATGGTCATATGTTAATGAATTTTGACGAAACTAAACAATTCAGAGTTGCAAGTAGAAGACCTTATGGAGCACCTGCTGCAGGAAGTTCTGTGCGTTCTAAAAAGAGACATAAAGAAGTTATAGATTACGTTTTTGATAAAGCCAAAAACAACCAGAGATAAAAAGAATTAACACAACGCGAATTAGAGCTTAAATAAAAAAACAAAGCATGATTTTAGAAATGAAAGTGCCTTCACCAGGCGAATCAATTACTGAGGTAGAAATTGCAGAATGGTTAGTGCAAGATGGTGACTATGTAGAAAAAGACCAGGCGATTGCTGAGGTAGATAGTGACAAAGCAACATTAGAGTTGCCAGCGGAAGCTAGTGGAACTATTACACTAAAAGCTGAAGAAGGCGATGCTGTTGCAGTTGGTGCTGTTGTTTGCTTAATAGATACTAGTGCAGCAAAACCAGAAGGTGGTGAAGCTCCAGAAAAAGTTGAAAAGAAAGAGGAAGCTCCGGTTAAAGAAGTGTCTCAACCCGTTGCGGCAGAATCTAAAACATATGCAACAGGTACTGCAAGTCCTGCTGCTAAGAAAGTATTAGCTGAAAAAGGCATTGATGCAAGTACCGTTTCTGGTACAGGCAAAGATGGAAGAATTACTCAAGATGATGCTGTAAAAGCAGTACCATCTATGGGAACTCCAACAGGTGGCAATAGAGGGACAACACACAGTAAAATGTCAATGTTACGTCGTAAAGTAGCCGAACGTCTAGTTGAAGTAAAGAATACAACAGCCATGTTAACCACATTTAATGAGGTTAATATGACACCTATCTTTGAGTTGCGTAAGCTGTACAAAGAAGACTTTAAAGCAAAGCACGGAGTAAGCCTTGGGTTTATGAGTTTCTTTTCTTTAGCCGTTGTAAGAGCATTAGAAATGTATCCTGCTGTTAATTCTATGATTGATGGTAAGCAAATGTTGACTTACGATTTTGTAGATATTAGTATTGCTGTTTCTGGACCAAAAGGATTAATGGTACCAGTAATTAGAAATGCGGAGAATCTATCATTTAGAGGTGTAGAATCTGAAGTTAAGCGATTAGCATTGAGAGCTAGAGATGGTCAAATCACTGTTGATGAAATGACAGGTGGTACATTTACTATTACTAATGGTGGAGTTTTTGGTAGTATGCTATCTACACCAATTATCAATCCACCTCAAAGTGGAATTTTAGGAATGCATAATATTATTGAGCGACCAATAGCCGTAAATGGTAATGTAGAAATTCATCCTATGATGTATGTTGCTTTATCTTACGACCACAGAATTATTGATGGTAAGGAATCTGTAGGATTCTTAGTAGCTGTAAAAGAAGCATTGGAAAGTCCTGAAGAATTATTGATGGATAATAATGTAAAGAAGGCTTTAGAATTATAAGTCTTAAAAAAAATTAATAAAAAAAGCGCAATTTCATTGAGATTGCGCTTTTTTGCTCCTTACCAAGAGCACCTAACTTAACTAACTTATTTTAACCAAAGAAATTAACAGCAATATTCGCTGATATTACAATTACTGAACTAACAATTAATAAGATTATAAATACTTTGTCACTTTTTCTGTTGGATTCTTTTTTCATCGCTTCCATAGACTTATTATGTTTTTTTTATAAGCTCTGAATTATAAATTAATTCAGAGCTTATAAGGTTTAAATTTGAGGTGTGAATTAATAGCTGATGTAAAATTGCAACTTATTATAATACAATACTATACGTGACTTTACGTATTTTTTTATTTTTTTTCATAAAAAAAGGCCTTGAACAAAAGTTCAAGGCCAAAATAATCCCTAAGAATTAATCAATCCTATGTTTTTTAGAATTAACTAATAGCAAATTTTATGTTACAACCCCTACATTTGTAACATGATGTAAAGGTCAGATAAAAAAGAGTGTAATACTATACGTAACTTTACGTATTTTTCAAAAACTTTTAGTTTTAAGTGTCAAAAAACTTAGAGTTTTCCTTAGCCCATATCAGTAAGCTATTTTGTTTACTTTCTAGTTTTAGTTTTTTTATGATATTGCTTTTATGTTTTTCCACAGTTCTAGGCGATATTGCAAGCATATCTGCTATTTCTACTCCCGTTTTATTTTGAGATATTAATTTAACAATTCCTTTTTCGTGATTCGTTAATAAGTCAAAATTTTCTGGTAACTCATTTAATTCTAAAAATTCTAATAATTCAGGACTAAAATAAGAGTTGTTTTTTATTACAGATGAGATGCAGTTTTCAATTTCTACTAATGCAAATTCTTTTAAAACATAACCATAAACACCTAATGCTTTGGCATCATAATATGTTTTTTCATCTTTCTCGAACGTGATAAGAATAATTTTAGTGGCTAGCTTATCCTTTTTGCACTTTTCAGCAATCTGTAAACCAGTAAGAAAAGGCATTTTTATGTCTAAGATAGCAATGTCTGGAGTGTGTGCTTTTATAAGTGCTAAAGCTTCTTTTCCGTTTTTAGCGCTTGCTAATACGTTAAACTTTTTTTCTATTAAAAAATCGTGCAGGCCTTTCAGGACCAAGGGATGGTCATCTGCTATAATAATTGTAGGGTTCATTTATTGCTATTAATGTCTTTAAAGGTAATAAGAAACTTCAGTATATGAAATTTCTGAAACCATTTTTAATAGTCATGGGTATTACAACTTTAAATACAAGTATTTTTTCTCATAGTCTATAATGCCTTTGCCTTTTTTTAAGATATCTGCACCTATAATACCATCCACGGGATCTGCATTATGATTCATTAAACCATTATTAACATGAGAGAGATTAAATAGAATTAAAGCGACACGGTTTTTCTTCCATTTTCCAACTTTTATTGCATTGGACGTAGAGATTTGCGTCAACATGTCAGAAGCTCCAGCACCAACGGCTTTAATTTCAGAATCTTTTACGTTAAGGTTAAAACGCTCTATAGCTTCAAAACCAACACAACTGCTCGATGCTCCTGTATCTAATATAAAGCGTCCTTTAACACCGTTAATAGTAGCTTTTATTTCAAAATGATTGGTTTTAGTGAATTTTAATTTAACTTTAGAATAGCCTTTATTTAAGAGGAAGTCTTTTAACGTTTCCATATTTTTTGTTTGAAAATTAGTAACCAACTGAAGAATGCAATTATCAAGCCTAAGATTAAATAGAGATATAAATCGTAATCATTTGAAGGTTTTGATGTGGTTAAGTCACCAAAATAGACAAAAGCACTCCAGTAATAGGGTGACTTCTTAATATTGGAGATGTCAGGATTATTTAAGTAAGCTAATTTAGAGCTTTGATTGGCAGCAAAAGGTGATTCCGTAGTTCTAAGATCTTTATAAAAACTAGACATGAGTTGTGAGGTGGATAAATCATTGATTTTCCATAGTGAAACTAATAAATTAGATACACCTGCATATTTAAAACCACGTGCTAAATTCATGCTGCCTTCTCCTTTTTGAAGCATTCCAACTCCTGTTTCACAAGCACTTAAAACGACTAAATCGTTGGTTAAGTCAAGATTGTATAAGTCTTGCAAATACAATTTTGAATCTATAAAATCGATATTAGCTGGCGTAGTGAAATCGCCACTATTAGCATGTGTCGAAAGATGTAAAATACTATATTTATTTATCTGTTCTAGCACATCTTGCTTGGTGGCCGCATTGTACATTAAAAACTCAGTTTTAATTTCATTGTCTATTTGTTCTGCTTCGTCTAAAGAATACGTGAGTTTTAAATTACTATTGTCAAAAACAGGAAAAATACCAAGAGCAGAATTTTTAAACTCATAGGGTTTACTTTCATTATAAAAGGAAGCACTTGTGTGATAAGCTAAGCGATGTTTTTTAACCAAAAATGGCATTTTAGAATAATTGGAGGTCGTTGTTTTTTGAGTTAATAAGCTTTCAAAAGGAATAAAATTTAAAAGACCATCTGCAACAACGATAACGTTTTGGTAGTCGCTAATCTCTTTCCATTTTAATAATTCATAAAGATTGAAGGCATCATCTGTAAATTGTGAAATAGTGTTATTAATGACCGACGCATTTTCAAAATAATCTATAAATGTTGAAATTTTATGTTTGTTGGAGTCTGACAATTCTATTTGTTGAAAACCCAAGTGATTTGGGGTAAACACAAATTGATACAAGTTGCTTTTGCCATAAAAGTATTCTATTAAACAAGCTTTGTCTAGTTCTAATTTTGATTTAAGGCTTGCCAAATCGATACTTCTCGAATAGCTTGAAGGATACGTTTTATTGATAGAGTCTTGCAACTGTTTTAGTGCTGTACTTATGGTAATGAGTTGTAATTGCAAACTATCGCGTTCTAATAATTGTAATTGTGCTCTGTTTATTGGTCTATTTAGTAACCTATTGGTTAGTTGTTGTTGCTGTTTTAGTAAATAATGTTCTTTTATAAGAAGACTATCTGTTGGATGCTTTTGTAAAAGAGTTCTTTTATTAGTGTACCATTTTAAAGCTAAGGCTTTGGTATATTCGGCATAGTTAAAAGCGCGTTTGGCATAATCGCTTTCTCCTTTTATTTGATATAAGTCATATAATAGGGCAATGCATTTTTCGCTTCGATTTTTATTGACACTTGCATTAAGAATATAACTTTCTTGACTTGTATTTTCTTGAGCGAGCAAGTCCGAAACATAAAAACTTAAATCGTAATACTGCAATGCGTTTTCTGATTCTGTTTCTAATTCCGCCCATAGATCGAAAATATCTATAAAGGTATTTTCAGGATATAAATCCGTTGTTTTGGGTATTTGAGTACCGTCAAAATTTGGTAATAAAATCGCTAAGCAATTTTTTAATTTCGCAATAGCTTTGTCATTTTTGTTGCGTTTAAAATGTAATTGCGCTTCTTGAAAACTAAATTGTGCTTTACTTCGTGCTGAGGTAAGATCATTAATTTTTTTAGGTCTTAAACGGTTTAAATAGGAAAGGGCTAACTCGTAATCTTCATTATTTAAAGCGGTATCGTAGTTGAGTTGAAGTTCTTCAATTGTACCAGCATTAAACCTTAGAACAATGAGGTCATTTTCCAAAAACAATCGCTTCTGATTACTTTTTAAAAGTAGGTTACTTTTTCTTTTTATATAATTAAGGTTGTTTTTTTGTTGTTTTTTTATGCCTTCAATTTTAATGCCTTTATTCGCAATGGTTATAACTTGCTGATGTTTATTTAAAGATTGGTAGAGCTTCGCCAAATTAATGTAACCAGAAATTTGTTGTTGTTTATTATTTTGTTTTTCGGCAAGTTGAAGGTAATAGGTGGTAATTTGTTCTGCTTTTATATAGGAATTGGTTTTATGGTAGAGAATACCTAAAGGAATCAAACAATATTCTATAATATCATAAGATGAAATTTTATGGTCGTTATAAAGTTGATGTGCTTTTTCGTAGGTACTAATAGCTTCCTTTTTTCGATTTAATTTATCGAGATAATACGCTTTATGAACTAATAGGTTTATAAATGCAAAGTACTCGTCTTTGGTGTTAAGTTGTGCTTCAATTTGAAGACTAGTTTTATTTAGCTCATTTAGGCCTTCAACTGTTTGATTTTGACTAAAATTTTCAGTAGCCACATAAATTGCTTCTTCTAAATCTTGAGCAAAACAAGTTCCGAAGACCAACATAAAAATTAAAATAAGTCCTTTTTTCATTTATTATGGAACTGTTTTTAAACTAGAATTTCCAAATTGCATAAAACTGTAAGTAATTATAATCGTCTTCTAAGTTAAACACATAACGTGCACCTAGACTTGGGCCAATGCGCGCAAAACCAGCCGTAGCTTCTACTAAGAAACCTTTTCTGAAATTGGTAAAGGATTCTGTGACATCTTCATTGGTGGTGCTACTGTCAAAAAGAAATAAATCGGCTCCTTGACCTTCAAATTGTTCAGTTAAAACAGACTGTTCTTGTTTCTCGTTTACCGAAACGGTACCAATAATTCCGGCTCCTAAACCGATGTAATTATTTACGTTGTACCGAACTAATACTGGGATTTCCCAATCTATATTATTGTAACTTCTGTTTGTTGTAGTACGTTCGGTGTATGGGAAACCGATGGCGCCATCATCGACAATTTCTTCTGTAATTTCGGTGTTGCTGTCAAACTTATGAAAACTGTTTAATAACTCAACTTGCCAATACCAACGATAGGATTTGTAGGGAGAAATAGTCGCTCCTAAAAAGTAACTTTCTGAGTTTTTTAAATCTGCAAAGGAGTTGTAACCTGCTTTGACTCCAATAGAAATGCCAGGTAAAAAACGTGTAGTAGAATAATTGGTGATTATGGGTTCGTTTTTATCGAAAATAATAGCGGTTCGGGATTTGGTTTTCTTTTTATGAAAGTCATTAGAGAACTTTAATCGGTATTTTACAAAACCTTTGGTAGAATCGTATTCTTTTACATTTTTCTGCTCACTTCCTGGGAGATAGATGTTTTTGAAAGTAAAAATCGCTTGTTTAGCGGTGTATGTGGTGTCGAGACAGCTGTAAGCAACATCATACTTTGGACAAATTTTCACCTTAGGATACATGTCTAAAACTTCAATACTCGATTTGTCAAACATTTCTGGAATATCAGTTTCTAAACGAATCGTTGTCGCTGGTCCTTCTCCATTATTTTGGAATCTAATTTTGAATTTAGGCTTTTTAAATCGTACCAATCTATAATTTAAAAAGGAGGCATTAGATGACATTTTATTAGGGTCGTGAGAGGTTACAATTTCCATCTCCATATCTTTTACATGGTGATTGTCGTAACTATTATCTGGCACATAAACTCCTCTAACCGAAATAATAGCTGAGGTGTCTTTTAGCATTTCTTTGGTGGTTTTTAAACTGTAAAATACATGGCGTTCTTCGTTAGGTTCCATGTTGTCAAAACTTAGTTGACTTGAATTTCTATATGTAAATTTAGCATCGTTTAAAGTCTGAGGTAGATTTCTGCGAACCGTAGTGTCTTGGGGTTTTGCTTTTAGAGATAGTAAATTATCTTCTGCAGAGGCGTAATATACATCAGAATCAAATTTTGAAGCATATACAATAGCATCATTTATTTCTTTCTCATTGTGATACGGTCTGGTTTCAATGAGGTTGAAGTTGTCTGCTTTGTATTTCGCTTCGTTGTAAAACAAAAAGAACTTTCCATTCGTTGTATATGATTTTGTGTTTTTGTAGCTAAACACAATAACGATATCTTCATCTGGCATGGGTTCCCTGTTACGTTGTAGATTTAAGGCACCATCCATGGACGCTTCATCTTCATAATCATCAGCGGCATTATCAACGTTTATTTTTTTAGGTCGTGTTGATGGTGGTTTTCCGGTGTCGTAATTATTCGTTGCCCATAATCTAACGGTGTAGTCTCCGTTTTTTTTGTAGGTTTTTGTCGGTTCTAGTTCTTTGCTAAACGTACCATCTCCAAACTCCCAAAAATTAGTATAAAATGCTTTTGGTGCACCTGCAATTTGATTGAGTTCTGGTGCATTTGCCTTAAATTCCGTTTTGTTACCAAGACTTTTATATTCTATAGTAGCTGTTCTACGAGTTGTGTCCGTTTCAATTTCTTGTTGAGCAAAACTAAAAACTGAAAAGCTAAAAACTAAATAAAAAAGGGTTGTAGGTTTCATGAAGGTGAATTTATTGTGATTAAATTTAACAATTAATAACTAATACCGTTTTAATTATCAAGTAAAAAAAGATATATGGTTATTTGTAGATAGCCCAAAAAGTCAGAAAAATTAATTTCTGACTTTTATAAACTAAGTAGGTAAGCGTGATTTATGGTAAATCATTCATCAATGTTATTAATGAAGCTTCCGTTCCTACTGTAGTCTCCCCTAAATAAAAAGTTATAATATCGTTTGCTACTATGGTTACTGGTTTTATAGCATATCTCCATTCACCATCAGATTCGGTTACAAAAATCACATGACATTCTAAACCAATTGGTATTTGTCCGTAATGTTCGCTGAAAATATTCAAAGTCTCATCATAAGTATCTAATTGTGCTAAGGCTGGAGCTTCACCATCATAAGACAAGTAAATAGAACTATTTTGATTGTCGTAACCTTCTGGTGCTTGTACTTGAATTGTGGTTTTAGGTCTTGGATCGTTATAGAATCTATCAACGTTAGTCCAACCAAAACCTTCAAATACTGGATAATAGTTGTCTCCTTCTACAAAGGGCTCTCCTCCAGCTCCATTAGGATCTTCAATTTCATCCCAAACTAAGTTGCCATCTGCATCTATTTCTCCAGTCCAAAGGCTCATGTCTGGGTCAGGACCTCCTGTTAAATTAGTGGGAATAGCTAAGTGTAATCCACAAGTAGTGTCTAAAACAGTTCCGTTTTGTGTGGCTTCTATAAAGAACTCTCCACCTGAAACTAACAGCGCTTTATCACCATTTGGTAATTTTCCCATAGTCGGTTTGTTGGTCGTTAACATGCTACCTTTTTCAAAAATTTCAACATATTCTAAAGTTACGTTTCCACTTACAGGGTTGCCATTGTCGGTAAGACAGTTAGCATTAATGTTAATCTGAACACCGTTTTCTGAAGTTAAAGAAATGTAACCATCATCTGCATTAAAAATAAATGTTTGGGTATGGTTATCCATTGCAATCGCTCTTAAGTTGTCAAATGCTTGGGCTGTAGGTGGCACTTCATTTTGTTGGTTGTCATCTGCATCATCGGTAGGGTTGCAGCTGGTAGTAAGTATTGAGGTCATTAATAATAGGGCAAAAAGGCTGAATAATTTTTTTGTTAAAATACGCTTCGTACTTGTTCTGATGTGAATGTTTTTAATTGTTTTCATAATTGTTGGGTTTATCGTTATCTGTCCTTATATAAACAGGGTAATAAAATTGTTACCCTGTTTTTTAATTTTTTTCTAGTAGTCTTTACTTGCGATTACTTTATAGGTTATAATGTCTCCTTTGGAAACTAAGGCAATCAATCTTTCAGCAGCAGATTTAGATGAAGCAAAACCTTCAGATTTACCATAATTACTTTCAACTTTCCAGAAGTAAAGTCTTTTTGATGTATCTGTTGCTTCAGAGCTTAACACTTTAAAGCTTTTAATCTGTTTTTCTAATATGATTTCGCCAGCGCTGAATAAGGCAATCATGCGTTTTGCCTCTTCTAGGTTTAATGAGGTGCCTTCACTTGTACCGCTTTTAGTAATTACTTTCCAATCATAAACTTCTATGATATGGTCTATTGTAATTTCTAATGACGTTTCATTAGTTGCGATTTTGTTTTCTGTTGTAGCGTTTAAAGTTGAGAAACCTAATACTACTGTTGCGAAAATTAAAATTGAATGTTTCATAATTGAGGGTTTTTAAATTATTATTTTAATGTTGTTTGTTCAGCTTTGTTTCACTGTTACACCCTTATATCAAAAGACCTTTTAAATTGTTACCCTTAATTTGTAAAAGATTATTTAAATTCGTTGAAAATAAAGGGTTCATGAGCGAAAAAAAATTACACGAAGACCAAAAGTATATAGATGGATTAGCGGCAAACAATACCTTTATTATTCAGGCTATCTATGATAAGTTTGCACCCAAAGTGATTAATTACATAAAGCAGAATAGTGGAGATGCTTACGATGCTCAAGATGTTATTCAAGAAACTATTATAACGATATATAACCAGGCCAAACAGAAACAACTGCAATTAACATGTCCGTTTGATGCTTATTTTTTCTTGCTCTGTAAACGAAAGTGGTTAAATCAATTAAAGAAAAGAAAAGGAAAAGAGGTAACAATTAATGAAGAGGTGTTATCTAAAGATGATGATGCACAAGTATTATCTTTTGAAACGTCAATTTTTGAAAATAAGGAAGCCCTGTTTAATGAGATGTTTCAACAATTAGGAGATGCCTGTAAAGATTTGCTAAAAGCAACTTTTAAAATTAAATCGATGGAAGAGGTTGCTAAAAGTCTTGATATCACCTATGCTTATGCACGAAAGAAAAAATCGTTGTGCATCGGGCAATTGACCAAATTAGTACAAGCCTCACCAAAATTTAACCGACTGAATTATTAAAATTATGGAAGAACAAGATTATATACAGTTTGAAGCATATCTCGCAGGTGATTTATCTGAGGACGATGTAGTGGCATTTAATGAGCGATTAAACTCGGACGCACAATTCAAAGAAGCTTTTGAGATTTATAAAGATCTATCTTCAAGTCTAGAACATCAAATTGGAAACGAACGCGAAATTTTTGATTTTAAAGCTAATTTAGATGTTATATCTAGTCAGCATTTTAACGCCATTCACGATGAGGAACTCGGAATTAAGCCGGCTCCAAAAACTAGTTTCTATAAGTATGCTGTTGCAGCTTCTGTGGTCATTCTTTTAGGATTCTTTATCTTTAATCAATTTGGAGGTCCTAAGTATGAGGATTATAATAATTTTGACCCAATTAGTTTAACTGTTAGAAGTGCTGATAATACTAATTTTAGTAAGGCAGAACAAAGTTTTAATAGTAAAAACTATGAAGAAGCGATCCGTGCCTTCAATGTTATTTTAGAAGACGATTTCACTAACTTAGAAATACAACTATATAAGGGTATAGCTTTGGTTGAAACTAATCAGTTTAAAGAAGCTGATATAGTGCTTAACAAAATAACGAATGGAAATACAGCGTATAGAAATAAAGCCAAGTGGATTTTAGCTTTAAGTTATTTAAAACAAGATAATACTTCAGCAAGTATTAAAATACTCAAAACTATACCTAACGATGCAGAGGATTATACATCTGCTCAAAAATTATTAAATGAGTTGAATTAATTTTATTATTAGGAAGTGTATGAAATTCACATTCAAGAGAAAATAAATACTAAACCGAAAGTCATCAATTCCAAGATGACTTTTTTACTTTTACAAAATGATTATTACAGATACACATACCCATTTATATAGTGATGCTTTTGCTGAGGACAGAGCAGAAATGATACAACGTGCTATTGAAACTAATGTAACACGGTTTTTCATCCCTGCAATAGATTCTACGTATACAGAATCTATGCTTCAACTTGAAAAAGATTTCCCAGAGTATGTTTTTTTAATGATGGGTTTGCATCCCACTTCGGTAAAAGATAGCTATAAGGAGGAGTTGCGTCTGGTTGAAGACTTCTTAGCTAAACGTAAATTTTGCGCCATTGGGGAAATAGGAATTGATTTATATTGGGACAAATCCACTTTAGAGATTCAAATAGAAGCTTTCCGACATCAAATAAATCTAGCCAAAAAGTATCAATTGCCTATCGTTATTCATTGTAGAGATGCTTTTGATGAAGTTTTTAAAGTTTTAGAAGAAGAGAAGTCTGATGATTTATTCGGGATTTTTCATTGCTTCACTGGTACTTTTGAACAAGCTCAAAAAGCAATTTCTTATAATATGAAATTAGGCATCGGAGGAGTTGTTACCTTTAAAAATGGTAAAATAGATCAATTCATTCATCAAATAGAGCTGAAGCACATTGTTTTAGAAACAGACTCGCCTTATTTGGCACCAAAACCATTTCGAGGAAAGCGAAATGAAAGCTCCTATATATATAAGGTATTAGAAAAATTGTCGGAACTTTACAACATAAGCGAAGAAGAAGTCGCTCGTATTACAACTGAAAATTCAAAAGCCATATTCGGAATTTAAATGACAAAACAACCACACATTTTATTAATATATACAGGTGGCACAATTGGCATGGTTAAAGATGTCGAAAGTGGTGCACTAAAAGCATTCGACTTTAATAGTTTGCTTGTAAAAATTCCAGAATTACGCTTACTAGACTGTACAATTGATACCATTTCTTTTGAAGAACCCATAGATTCATCAAATATGAATCCTAAATATTGGGGAGATATAGCAACAATTATAGGTAAGAATTATTTAGAGTATGATGGCTTTGTGGTCTTACATGGTAGTGATACTATGAGTTATTCGGCTTCTGCACTTAGTTTTATGTTAGAAAACTTAGCAAAACCAGTAATCTTTACTGGCTCGCAATTACCTATCGGAGATTTACGTACAGATGCAAAGGAAAATTTAATTACATCGATACAAATGGCATCTTTAAATATTGAAGGTGTACCAGTAATTAGAGAGGTAGGTTTATATTTTGAATACAAATTATATAGAGGTAATAGAACGACAAAGCTAAATGCTGAACACTTTGAAGCTTTTGAGTCGTTAAATTATCCAAATTTAGCAGAATCTGGTGTTCATTTAAAAGTAAATTTTGAACAGTTATGGAAACCAATACCAAATAAGAAATTGATTTTACGAACAGCAATGGATACGAATATTGGAGTACTAAAATTATTCCCAGGCATTTCGAGACCAATTTGTGAAGCGATTCTTACAAGTAAATTAATTAAAGGATTAATTATAGAAACCTACGGTTCGGGTAATGCTACCAGCGAAGCTTGGTTTATCAAATTATTAAAAGGCGCAATTAGTAATGGACTTCATATAATAAATGTTACCCAATGTGCCGGAGGTAGTGTAAATATGGGGCAATATGAAACGAGTTCACAGTTAAAATTAATTGGTGTAATTTCCGGGAAAGATATTACAATAGAAGCGGCGATTGCTAAATTAATGTACCTTTTAGGTGAAAATGTTGCTCGAAATAAATTCAAAACCATTTTTGAAACCTCCCTAAGAGGAGAAATGTCCTAAAAATAACAGAAAATAACAGTTTTAATTTTAGTGTTTGAAGTTTTTTTCGTTATTTGGCACTGTGTAATTTGAAATAAAATTTAGAGAGAGGTGGCCGAGTGGTCGAAGGCGCACGCCTGGAAAGTGTGTATACCTCAAAAGGGTATCGAGGGTTCGAATCCCTTCCTCTCTGCTGATATTTTTACGTGATTATTGCATATTTTTTTTTACCTTTAACACTTTAACTAATAAAATTAAGATTCAGAACAATGAAAAGATTATTTTCTATCCTTGCCATAACATGTTTAATGGCTATCGGAACTGTTAATGCTAATGCAACAACAGCATTTGCAAGCGCAACAGCAACTGTAACAAGTGTAACTCAAGATGAAGTAACAGCTTCTGAAGATTTGAGTTTCCATCAAGAATTAAAAAAGCGTTTTATCGAAGGTGGTCCAGGCTTTATGGGTATTGTACTACTATGTTTAATTCTTGGATTAGCGATCGCTATTGAGAGAATTATCTTTTTAAACCTTTCGACTACAAACACTAAAAAATTAACACAAAATGTAGAAGATGCACTAAATTCTGGTGGTATCGAAGCTGCAAAGGAAGTTTGTAGAAATACAAAAGGACCTGTTGCCTCTATATTCTATCAAGGTTTAGACAGAGCCGATGAAGATATCGATGCTGCTGAAAAAGCTGTTGTAGCTTATGGTGGTGTTCAAATGGGACAATTAGAAAAGAATGTATCTTGGATTTCATTATTTATCGCTTTGGCACCAATGCTTGGTTTCATGGGTACGGTAATTGGTATGATTCAGGCCTTTGATAAAATTGAAGCAGCTGGTGATATGCAACCTTCTTTAGTAGCAGGTGGTATTAAAGTAGCACTTTTAACAACGGTATTTGGACTTATCGTAGCGATTATACTTCAAATCTTTTATAATTATATCATTGCTAAAATTGATAGCATTGTAAATGATATGGAAGATGCATCAATCACATTGATGGATTTATTAGTAAGACACAAAAAATAAGAAACAATTATGCACAAAATATTAAAAATAGTAGCTGCTATCATAAGCGTACTAGGCATTATCTTTTTAGGAAGAATACTTGCTGAAGGCGATGATGAAATTAAAGCAGCAGCTTTAGCAGGAGATACTGCTATTGTAGATCCGATAGCTATTACAGCTTATATTATATTAGGACTCGTTTTAGTATTTGTGGTGATTTTTGTTTTAAAGAATCTATTCACAAATACAGCAGGACTAAAAAATACACTGATAGGTGTAGGTGCTTTTGCAGCAGTATTGATAATTTCTTATGTACTATCTGGTGGTGACACTATGCAGTACAAATTACAAGATGGAGTTGCTACAGATGGACAATCAACTATGGTAGGAGCTGGTTTAGTAGCTTTTTATATATTATTAGCTGTTGCTGCAATAACTATGCTTTTTTCAGGAGTTAAAAAAGTAATCAGTAAATAATATAACATGGCAAAAAGAGCAGCACCCGAAGTAAATGCAGGATCAATGGCTGACATTGCTTTCTTACTACTTATATTTTTCTTAGTAACAACAACTATTGAGAA
This sequence comes from Winogradskyella helgolandensis, assembly GCF_013404085.1. Lineage (NCBI taxonomy): Bacteria > Pseudomonadati > Bacteroidota > Flavobacteriia > Flavobacteriales > Flavobacteriaceae > Winogradskyella > Winogradskyella helgolandensis. The sequence goes on from NZ_JABFHO010000001.1 coordinate 1,308,919, forward strand.
GGATAAAGGATTATTAAGAAGTTTGCCACCTATTGATGATACCGAAGTTGAACCGCCAATTATTAGACAAAAAAATCTATTTACGGTTAATATTAACCGTAATAATCAACTCTTAGTTGAGGAGGAAGAAATTCCAATTACTCAATTAAGACAAGCTACCATAGATTTTTTAGATAATGGAGGAGGAACAAATCAAGCTGGTGAGTCTTGTGATTATTGTAAAGGGAAACGTTTAGAGGATTCCTCTGATCATCCTGATAAAGCAATTATCTCAATGAAGCACGATAGAGAAACCACTTATGAGAAGTACATGGATGTACAAAATGAGTTGGTTGCAGCTTATAATTTCTTAAGAGAGCGTGAAGCATCAAGACTTTATAAAAAGTATTATCCAGATGCAGATAAAGTCTTTACAGCAATGCTTGAAGAGAAAGAGAAGAATCAATTTAGTAAGGATGAGGTCCTTAATGAGCGTATTGAGACCATTAAGAAATTATTCCCAATGAAATTGTCTGAAGCAGAACCAGATAAAAAATAAAACGTAACAATTATGTCTAAGTTTAGAAAAAAAGATAAAGGTGAATTGCCCGCAATTTCAACGGCATCACTACCAGATATTGTATTTATGTTGCTTTTCTTTTTTATGGTTGCAACTGTAATGAGAGATAGTTCTTTAATGATTGAAAACCAATTACCAAGTGCAGATCAAGTAGAAAAACTTAAGAAAGATAGAACTATTTTTATCTATGCAGGTAAACCTAGTAGTCAATATAAGCAGTTTGGTGTTGAACCAAGAATTCAATTCAATGATGCTTTTATTACTGTTGAGGATGTTCAGGCTTCAGTATACCAAGGTATAGGAGAAATGACTGAAGAACTTCAGAGTAAAGTAGTTGTAGGTCTTAAAGTAGATAAAAATACCAATGCTGGTTTAGTATCAGATATTAAGCAAGAACTACGTAAGGCTAATGCATTAAAAGTGATGTATATTGCTAATACAAAGAAAGTAGAATAATATAAAATTCTTAATTTTATAAATAAAGCGTCCTGAGCAATCAGGACGTTTTTTTGTTTAATAGATATTAAAGATTTTGTAGCTTTATCATATAAAATGAGCTTGTTCAAAATTTTATCACCACAATAAATAATTCATATCTAACAACGTACCTTTAATGAGTGAAGTATAAGTGTCACCATTTAAAAATAATACAATAAACAGATGAAAAGTTGTCTTTTATTTTTACTAGTATTGATTGGGTTTTTTGGGTTTTCCCAAGGCAATAATAACAATGACACCGAACTCTATGAGAACTATAGAGAAGATCAGTTCTATGCTTCTGTTACCTATAACTTACTTAATAACAAACCGAGTGGTATTTCTCAAACAGGTTTTTCTTCGGGTTTCCACTTTGGCTTTATTAGAGATATGCCTATTAATAAAAAGCGTAATGTAGCAATTGGTTTAGGTATGGGTATTTCTACAAATTCCTACAATCAAAAAAACGTATTGATTGAAGATATTGATAATTCGATTTACTTTACTAAAATCGATGAGGGTGATTATAATGTATCAAAAAATAAATTTACGACTTATCTTATTGAGGTTCCTTTAGAAATTAGATGGAGAACGTCTAATGCAAGTGATTATAATTTTTGGCGCATTTATACCGGATTTAAAATGGGCTATTTGCTTTATAATTCCTCAAAATTTAGGAGTGAAGTTACTGATGTGAAACTTTCTAATATTGATAGTTTTAATAAGCTTCAATATGGTTTAACCTTGAGTGCTGGTTATGGTACTTGGAATTTTCATGTGTATTATGGTTTAAATTCAATCTTTGACGAGTCAGTAACGTTTGAAGATGAAAGTATAGACATGAAATCCTTAAAAATAGGATTGATGTTCTACATTCTATAACCAATAATTAAGAAGAATAAACTGCGGTACTAATCCTGTAAATACTCCTAAAACTAATTCTTGAGAAGTATGTGCTTTTAGATGCAATCGTGAAGTTGCAATTGCTCCAAGAATAACCATCATTAGTGCAATTGTACCGTTGATATTTATATGATAGTGCATACTTATTGCAACAGCAAACATAAAAAAACCAGAAGCTGCTATCATATGAATACTTGCTTTTACTTTAAATACAGCCAGAATAAAACATGTTAAGGTAGAAAATAGTATACCTAAGAAGAAGAAATATAATTCTATAATTTCATCAGGTGTTAGCACGCGTAATAGAATCAATACAATTATAATACAATTAATAAAAAGTGGTATCAAGCGTTCTTGAGTACTCTTTAGGTAAATTGAATTAACCTTATTAATTGTTTTGAGCAGAAAGAAAAGAAGAATGGGCAAGATGATAGTTAGAATAACAATCGAAAATATTTTTGCATTTCTTACAGGTTCAGGAATATAACGTGGAGTTTTAGAAAAATAAAAAAGTATACCCAATAATGGCATTATTAAGGGGTGAAAAACAAACGATATACCTTTTAAAATAAATTCTTTCATCAAGGCCTACTTAAAGTTCTTTCCTTAAACGTGCCACAGGAATATCTAATTGCTCTCTGTATTTAGCTACGGTACGTCTCGCAATTGGATAGCCTTTTTCTTTTAATATTTTAGAAAGCGCTTCATCGGTTAAAGGTTTCTTTTTGCTTTCTTCTTCAATAACGGTTTCTAATATTTTTTTGATTTCTCTTGTTGAAACCTCTTCACCTTGATCGTTAGTCATAGATTCAGAGAAGAATTCTTTAATCAATTTTGTACCGTAAGGGGTATCTACATATTTACTATTTGCCACACGAGAAATGGTAGAAACATCCATTTCAATTTCGTCTGCAATATCCTTTAAAATCATTGGTCTTAAATTACGCTCATCACCACTTAAGAAGTATTCTTTTTGGTAATGCATAATAGAACTCATAGTTACAAATAAAGTCTGCTGACGTTGTCTAACAGCTTCTATAAACCATTTTGCAGCATCTAACTTTTGCTTTATAAACATTACTGCATCCTTTTGAGATTTAGACTTTTCCTTAGTCTCTTTATAGCCTTTCAGCATGTTGTTGTATTCACGAGAGACGTGTAATTCTGGTGCATTTCTACCGTTGAGTGTTAACTCTAATTCACCATCTACAATCTTTATCGCAAAATCGGGTACAATATGTTCTACAATCCTGTTGTTACCAGCATAAGAACCACCAGGTTTAGGGTTCAGTCTCTCAATTTCCTCTATAGCATCTTTTAATTGTTCCTCGTCAATGTTGAATTTTTGCATTAATTTTTTATAATGCTTCTTTGTAAATTGTTCAAAGGCATTATCTATAATAGTAGTTGCCATTTCAACATCTGGATGCTGTTCTTTTCTATGTAATTGAATACTTAAGCATTCTTGTAGATTACGCGCTCCAACACCTGCGGGATCTAATTGATGTACAATTTGTAACACCTTTTCAACTTCCTCTTCGGTTGTATACACATTTTGTGTAAACGCTAAATCGTCTGTTATGTCAGAAAGTGAACGACGTATATAACCACTTTCATCAACGCTACCAACTAAGAAATACGCGATTTCTTCTTCTTGGTCTGATAAACGAAAGGTGTTTAGTTGATTAATCAAATGCTGCGTAAAAGACGTTCCGGCGGCATATGGTACAGATTTATCTTCGTCATCAGCGCTATAATTATTGGCTTGTGTTCGGTATTCTGGTATTTCGTCGTCGCTTAGATATTCATCAATATTAATATCATCAGCTTCAATGGTTTCATTGTCGTCGTAATTCTCTTCAGAATTATCGAATTCATCAAAATTGTCGTCAGACTCATCTGATTCTTTTCCGGTATCTAAGGCAGGGTTTTCTTCTAATTCTTGCTTTAAACGTTGTTCAAAGGCCTGAGTAGGCAGCTGAATCAACTTCATAAGCTGAATCTGCTGTGGTGAAAGCTTTTGTGAGAGCTTAAATGATAAAAACTGCTTTAAAGACATAAATTTTTAGTTGATTATAAATGTAATAAAAAATACCTGATAGGTTTTAAAAATCTATCAGGTATATTATTATATGTCAATTAAAACTCTGCATTTTGTGGTGTTCTAGGATAAGGAATGACATCTCTAATATTTCCCATACCTGTAGCAAACATAACTAAACGCTCAAAACCTAAACCAAAACCAGAGTGAACAGCGGTTCCGTATTTACGTAAATCTAAATACCACCATAATTCTTCTTCAGAAATATCTAAGGCTTTCATCTTTTCTTTTAAAACATCTAAACGTTCTTCACGTTGCGATCCTCCAACCATTTCACCAATTCCTGGGAAAAGAATATCCATGGCTCTTACAGTTTTTCCATCTTCATTTAAGCGCATATAGAATGCTTTAATGTTTGCTGGATAGTCAAACAATATGACAGGACATTTAAAATGTTTTTCAACTAAGAAACGTTCGTGTTCAGATTGTAGGTCTGCTCCCCATTCTTCTATAATATAGTTGAATTTCTTCTTTTTGTTTGGCTTAGAATTTTTTAGAATATCAATAGCTTCCGTATAGCTAACACGTTTAAAATTGTTATCTACTACAAACTTAATTTTTTCAATTAAGCTCATATCGCTACGTTCTGCTTGTGGTTTCGTTTTTTCTTCGTCTAAAAGACGCTTTTCTAAAAATTCTAAGTCTTCTTTGTTTTTGTCTAGAATATAGCTTAAAACAGATTTCATAAAATCTTCTGCTAAATCCATATTACCAGCCAAATCCATAAAAGCAACTTCTGGCTCTATCATCCAAAATTCAGATAAATGACGAGACGTATTTGAGTTTTCTGCTCTAAATGTTGGTCCAAACGTATAAACCTTACCTAAAGACATGGCGTAAGTTTCAGCTTCAAGCTGACCAGAAACGGTTAAATTTGTTTCTTTTCCGAAGAAATCTTCTTTATAGTTAACCGAACCATCCTCATTTAATGGTGGGTTTTTTGAATCTAAATTTGAAACTCTAAATGTTTCACCAGCACCTTCTGCATCACTTCCGGTTATAATTGGAGTATGCATATAGTTGAAACCATTCTCGTTAAAATATTTGTGAACGGCAAATGATAATGATGAACGCAAACGCATCACAGCACTAAATGTATTTGTTCTAGTACGTAAATGTGCATTTTCTCTTAAGAATTCAAAAGAGTGTTTTTTAGGTTGAATAGGGTAGGTTTCTGGATCAGAATCACCTAAAACCTCTAAAGATTTTACAACAATTTCAACGGATTGTCCTTTTCCTTGGCTTTCTACCAATTCTCCAGTAACATGTATTGCTGCTCCTGTAGTGACACGCTTTAAAAGGGCTTCGTCAAAATTTTCAAAATCAACAACACATTGAATATTATTAATGGTAGAACCATCATTTAAGGCAATAAATCGGTTAGCCCTAAAAGTTCTTACCCAACCTTTAATTGAAACATCTTGTAAGGTGACATCTTGAGATAATAATTGTGCGACAGTTTTTGAAGTCATTTTATAAATAATTTTTGAATGCTAAAATATGTTGTTAATCTTTTTGTTCTTTATGCTCTTCTTCAGTATCCTCAGAATCAATAATATTAATAGAAGGCTTTCTTAACACTTCCTTATTGGCAATATTTCGCTCTAAAGATAATAATAGCGAAGGTAATAACAGTAAGTTAGAAAGCATAGCAAATAATAAAGTTATAGATACTAAAGCTCCTAAAGCTACCGTGCCACCAAAACTAGAAATGGTAAATACAGAGAATCCAAAGAATAATACAATGGAGGTGTAAATCATACTAACTCCTGTTTCTCTAAGTGCTGCGTAAACAGATTTTCTAATTTTCCAATTGTTGGCTTGTAATTCTTGTCTATATTTTGCCAAAAAGTGAATGGTGTCATCCACAGAAATACCAAAAGCGATACTAAACACCAAAATAGTTGAAGGTTTTATGGGTACTCCAACATAACCCATGATACCTGCAGTCACTAAAAGCGGCAATAGGTTTGGTATAAGCGAAACAACGATCATTCTAAACGAACGGAACAAATACGCCATGAATAAGGCAATGAGGATTATGGCAAGTGTTAATGAAATTGCTAAGTTTTTAACTAGGTATTTTGTTCCTTTTTGAAAAACTAAAGCTTTACCTGTAATGATAACGTTGTAACGTTCTTTAGGGAATAACTTGTCTACTTCATTTTGAAGATCTTCTTGGATACGCTCCATTTTATCCGTACCAATATCCTTCATAAAGGTTGTAATACGGGCATATTGCCCAGTACTATCTACGAAATCACTAAGCATGTCCCCATCGGTTGAAGAATTTTTAGCATACGATAAGATGAAACTATTTTCTTGACTTGTGGGTAATTGATAATATTTAGGATTGCCGTTGTAATAGGCTTGTTTGCTGTATTTTACTAAGCTTACTACCGAAATTGGGCGTGATAATTCTGGGATATCTTCAATGAATTCTTCAAGCTCATCCATACGTTTTAAAGTCGCTAATCTCATAACTCCTTTTTTACGTTTCGTATCTATCATAATTTCTAATGGCATAATACCATTAAACTCAGATTCAAAAAACCGAATATCACTAAAAAATTCAGTGTCTTGAGGCATATCTTCTATAAGACTACCAGAGATTTTAATCTGATAAATTCCTATAATACTAGCAACTATTAAAATCAGCGTTGTAATGTAAATGGTAATTTTTTTGTTTTTTACCATGTTCACCATCCAATCTACAAAAGCACCAATCCAGCGTTTATTTAAATGTTCTAAATGGCGTTCTTTTGGGTAAGGTAAGAACGTATACATTATTGGAATAATGAGTAAACACAATATGAAAATGGCTAAAATACTTAAGGATGCGACAATACCAAACTCTTTAAGTAATGTGCTTTCTGTAAAGATGAAAGTAGCAAAGCCAGAAGCCGTTGTCACATTAGTCATTAAAGTGGCATTACCAACCTTGGTAATTACACGCTGTAACGATTTTACTTTATTACCATGAGATTTTACTTCTTGTTGAAATTTATTGATTAAGAAAATACAATTCGGAATTCCAATGACAATTATTAGAGGAGGAATTAATGCGGTAAGAACCGTAATTTCGTAACCGAGTAAACCTAAAATCCCAAACGTCCACATCACTCCAATACATACGACGAGAAGTGAAATAAAAGTCGCTGTAAACGATCTAAAGAATAAGAAGAAAATTAATGAAGTAACGAATAGCGCTCCAACAATAAAAATGGGGATTTCATCTATAATACTCTGTGAGCTTAAGGTTCGGATATAAGGCATTCCAGAAACCCTAACGTCTAAACCTGTTTGGGATTCAAACGCATCAATTTTTACTTGAAGATTATTTAATATAAAGGCTTTCCGTGCAGGCGTATTTATAATATCTTTCTTTAAGTAAAGTGCCGTTCTAATCGTTTTAGTCTCCTTGTTAAATAAGAAATTATCGTAAAATGGATATTGCTCAAAAAGTTGTTTTTGAAGTTCATTTACTTCTTCAATACTCGATATAGAATCCTTTATAAAAGGTTCTAAATCAAACTTTATTTTTTCAGTATTTTTAACTAGTTTTTTAAGGTCTTTAATGGATAAAACGGCTTCAACTTCATCATAACCTTTAAAAGAATCGGCAAGTGCATTCCATGCATTTAATTGTTTTACTGAGAACAACGTAGAATCTTTAACTCCTAAAACGACAAGATTACCCTCTTCGCCGAAAATCTCTAAAAATTCGTTGTAAATAAGATTTACTTCGTGGTCATCTGGTAATAAATTAGCTTCGGTAGATGAAAAACGCATGTGTTTCCATTGAGAGCTAAAAAATATAGTCGCCAAAATAATGGCGATGAGCATAACGATTTTATTACGAAGAATAAGCCTTGCAATAGAATCCCAAAATCCTGTGGTAAAAAGTTTAAACATGCTTTAGTAACTTCCTCAGAGTAAGCTCATAAGGTATTAATTGAAATTGTTAATAATTCCTGAAACAATCCTCTCAAGATTATTAATCTCGATGACTGACAAAAATAAGCGGTAAAGGTAGAAAAAACCTAAGGATTTGTAGGTTAATTAACAGTAATATAATTTATGTTATAGTGAAATATTAAAGGTAAACTTAAAGGCCATGTTATCCTCTAATTTAGGTAAGTGATAACCACCATAACGATAGGCAAAACTAAGTCCAAAACCAAAGAGTAATTTATTGATTTCAAATCCAGATTCTGAATAGAGTTTATTGAGTGTATTAAATTGAATGCCTTGGTGTCTGCTTATGTTGCTCATATCTCCAATTGCATAACGCGATATTAATACCAATTGTGGTTTAAAACGATTCGTAATCTTAAAAGGTTTTAAGGTGTGTTTTAATTGTAATGTTGAAAATCGGTCGCTAAAAAACTCATTAAAATACATGGTTTCAAAACTATTTAAGCCAGCCACTGAAAAACGCTGTAAAATGGTTTCTTTTGTAATATTATTGGGATAGGCGTGATATAAGTGGGTAATTGGAGTGTTTCCGCCTGCAATTCCTGCCACGAGTGTAAGCCTTGTAATAGCGTCATTTTTATGTTGGAATTGTTGAATAGTTCTAAAATCTAGTTTTGAAAAACTGAAATCACTACCTAAAATAGATTTGAAAGCTTGCGTATATTGAAGCGTAAATTTTGGAAACCCGTCTTTAGCCTCTTCTAACTTACCATTTATGTTTGAGAACTCACTAAAAGGACTCCACTGTAAACTCACTTTAGAGGTGCTTAAATCATAACTAGAGTAGATGTCGTTATGGATTAAAAAGTTGTAATAGTAGGTTGGATCTATTTTTGAAATTGCGAATTGCGTTTCTGAAAGTAAGTGGTTAGAGAATTTATGCTGTAGTGATACTGATTTTGTAATGTGTCTGTGAAACAAATCAATATTTAGTAATCGCGGTTCAAAAAAGGTAAAAAAACGCTTATCAGTTAAAAATTTTGAACTTCCTGTTTCTTGTAAATCATCAATATAGGCAAGATTAATCCATGTATCTGAGGCTTCATTAACCCTAAAGCCACCACCAATTTTATATTTAAGTGCTTTATCCTTAAAACCATAAACCAAATATCCATCGATACGGTAACGTTCTGAAAATCGATCATTTGTTATACCTCCTAATCCACTTCGTATACCTTCGTACTGATTGAATTTAATAAGATACTTTAGATCGATATTAAAGTAATTAAAAGCCAGAAATCCGTTTCCAAAGTTTTTTAAGAATTCTGTTTTTTTAATGGAATCTTGCGCTGTTTTTGTAGAATCTTTTTTACTTAAACGGGCTTGCTGTGCATAGCTGTAAGATGCAAGCGTTAGAAGTAAAACGACAAACAGGTGCTTTCGCATTTAGAATATTTAAATTGTGATATTAAAAAAAACATCCCAAACGTGTTGGGATGTTATATTTTTGAAAGTGTTTGGATTACACTGTCATTATTTCTTTTTCTTTAATGTCTAAAGTTTCGTCAATTTTCTTAACGTAGGTATCGGTAAGTTTTTGAATATCTGCCTCAGCATTTTTTTGTAAATCTTCAGATACATCCGAATCTTTAATCTCGTGATTAGCATCTTTACGTGCGTTTCTAATCCCAATTTTGGCATCTTCAGCTTCTGATTTCGCCTGTTTTGCTAAATCGCGTCGACGCTCTTCAGTTAATGGTGGAACATTTATAATAATAAGATCACCATTGTTCATAGGATTAAAACCAAGATTAGCAATCATAATTCCACGTTCAATTTCCTGAAGCATATTTTTTTCCCATGGTTGAACTGTTATTGTTCTTCCGTCTGGTGTATTTACATTTGCTACTTGACTCAAAGGTGTTTGAGAGCCGTAATAATCTACCATTACGCTGCCTAACATTGCAGGACTAGCTTTACCAGCTCTAATATTTGTAAATTGCTTAGCTAAATGCTTTAATGCAGCATCCATAGCTTCTTTTGTAGTATCGATTATAAATTTAATGTCTTCGTCCATTGTGTTAACGTTTTAATTGAGAGTTATCAAAGTTTAAGCCAAAGTTTAAACATTGACTTCGGTTCCTATATTTTCTCCAGAAACTACTTTTAATAAGTTTCCTTTTTTATTCATATCAAAAACAATAATTGGCAATTCATTTTCTTGACTTAAAGTGAATGCAGTTGTATCCATTACCTTCAACCCTTTAAGCAATACATCTTTAAAAGAAATCTGATCAAACTTAACAGCTGTACTATCTTTTTCAGGATCTGCAGAATAAATTCCATCTACGCGTGTCCCTTTTAAGATCACATCTGCTTCTATTTCTATCGCACGTAATACGGCTGCAGAATCAGTTGTGAAATAGGGATTTCCTGTACCACCACCAAAAATTACAACACGACCTTTGTTTAAATGACTCATTGCTTTTCGTCTTATAAACGGTTCTGCAACTTCATTAATTTTGATAGCAGTCTGTAAACGTGTTTTAATACCAGCATCTTCTAGTGCATTTTGTAAGGCTAAACCGTTTATTACCGTTGCTAGCATTCCCATATGGTCTCCTTGTACACGATCCATACCATGCATGGCTCCAGCAACGCCTCTAAAAATGTTTCCACCACCAATAACTATAGCAACTTCTACACCTAATTCCGTTATTTCTTTAATATCCTTAGCGTATTCTGAAAGTCGTTCTGGATCTATACCATATTGACGATCTCCCATTAAGGCTTCTCCAGATAATTTGAGTAGTATTCTTTTGTATTTCATTAGATAATTTCTATTGTAATATTATGGTTTAAAGTGCTTCGATATTAAATATAAAATTTGATTTTTATACTTTATATGGATTCAATTCATTAGAGGTATTAAAAGTTGAGCAAAGCTACGTAATTATTAGCTTCTGTAAAAGTGAAAAAATTGCTAAAAAAAAAAGTCATTATCCAAAATATGGACAATGACTTTTAAAGCTATGTAGATTTCTGTTTTTGCAGAAACTTAATTATCCTACTGTAGCACGTTTGAAACCAGTTACAGCAACATCACCATAAGTAGCAACGTAAGCAGCAACAGTTTGCTTATCATCTTTGATAAACTTTTGATCTAATAAACATTGTTCTTGATCTAAAGTTGTGTTATCAGAAATAAAACGCTCCATTTTTCCTGGTAAAATTCTATCCCAAATTTGTTCTGGCTTACCTTCTGCTTTTAATTCTGCTTTTGCAGCTTCTTCAGCTTCAGCAATAACTTCAGGAGTTAATTGTGCCATTGAGATATAGCTAGGTACATTCTTTAAAGTTTTACCTAAACGTCCTAATTCAATATTATCTTTTTCAATTACAGCGATACGAGCTTCAGTTTCAGATGCAACAAATGCTTGGTCAAAATCTTTGTAAGATAATGACGTTGCTCCCATAGAAGCTACTTGCATTGCTACGTCTTTAACTAAAGTTTCAACGTTATCAACTTTAGCAGATAAACCTACTAAAGCAGCAATTTTATTAATGTGTACATATTGTCCAACGTAAGGTGCATCTAGTTTTTCAAAAGACGTGATGTCTAATTTTTCACCAATTACTCCAGTCTGCTCAACTAATTTCTCTGCAACTGTCATACCACCAAAATCAGCAGCTAAAAACGCTTCTTTTGAGTCGTGGTTTAAAGCGATATCAGCTAATTCATTAGCTAATGCTACGAAGTTTTCGTTTTTACCAACAAAATCAGTTTCACAACCTAATACAATGGCAACACCAGATGTGTTGTCTGCATTAATTTTTGCGATAGCAGCACCTTCAGAAGAATCTCTGTCAGCTCTTTTTTCTGCAACTTTTTGTCCTTTTTTACGTAAAACTTCAATGGCTTTATCAAAATCACCACTAGCTTCAACTAAAGCTTTTTTACAATCCATCATACCAGCACCAGTTGCTTGTCTAAGCTTGTTTACTTCTGCTGCAGTAATTTTTACAGTATTTTCCATATTTTTTTAATTTAAAAAAGTCGATTAATTATTTTTCTTACAAGAAAAGAATTAAACGACTTTTGAATATTTTCTAAATGTTATTTATTCTTCTTCTTCAGATGCAACCGCTTTTTCTGCTTTTTGAGCAGGCTTTGCTTTTGCTTCTCCTTTTTGAGCTTTACCTTCTTTATCTGAACGTTCAGCTTTTCTTTCGTTTAAACCATCAGCAATAGCAGATGTTACGATAGATAAGATTTTGTCAATAGATTTAGAAGCATCATCGTTTGAAGGGATTAAATAATCAACTTCACGTGGATCAGAGTTTGTATCTACCATTGCAAAAATTGGAATATTCAATTTTTGAGCTTCTTTGATGGCGATATGCTCACGCATAATATCTACAACAAAGATAGCACCTGGTAAACGTGTCATATCAGAAATAGAACCTAAATTCTTTTCTAATTTTGCACGTAGACGATCTACTTGTAAACGCTCTTTTTTAGATAAAGAGTTGAATGTACCATCTTTCTTCATTCTATCAATAGAAGCCATTTTTTTAACGGCTTTTCTGATTGTTACAAAGTTAGTTAACATTCCACCTGGCCAACGCTCTGTAATATAAGGCTGGTTTACAGCACCTGCTTTTTCAGCTACGATGTCTTTAGCTTGTTTTTTAGTAGCAACGAATAAGATTTTCTTTCCTGATGCTGCTATTTTAGCTAAAGCTTCAGAAGTTTCTTCGATTTTTGCTGCTGTTTTGTAAAGGTTGATAATATGGATACCGTTACGTTCCATATAAATGTAAGGAGCCATGTTTGGGTTCCACTTACGTGTAAGGTGACCGAAGTGTACACCTGCTTCAAGTAATTCTTTTACTTCTACTTTTTCCATTTTGTAATAGTTTACGTTCTGTTAAATTAGCAATGTTCCGTTGGGCTTTTAGCTATTAGCTATTGGCTGTTGGCTTCATTTAGATGCTAAACTTTTAGTCCTGAATTTATTTCAGGATCTGTTTAAATTGATTCCAAAGTATTTCAGAATCTTTTCAATAAAATAAAATAATTCAGAACTCGTAAAAACAAGTTCTGAATTAAGTGTTGATTGGATATTAACGTTTCGAGAATTGGAATTTCTTTCGGGCTTTTTTCTGTCCGAATTTCTTTCTTTCTACCATTCTTGGATCTCTCGTTAATAGACCTTCTGGCTTTAATACTAATCTGTTTTCAGGGTCTAACTCGCACATAACTCGAGAAAGGCCTAAACGTATTGCTTCTGCCTGGCCGGTGATACCACCTCCATATACGTTAACAGTAATATCAAAGTTGCCATCATTGTTAGTCAAGGCTAAAGGTTGGTTTACTTTATACTGCAATGTTGCAGTAGTAAAATAATCCGCCATGTCTTTTTTGTTCACTGTGATTTTGCCACTACCTTCGGCAACGTACACACGAGCAACAGCCGTCTTTCTACGGCCAATTTTGTGAATTACTTCCATTTAGTTAATTTCATTTAATGTCATTGTCTTAGGTTTTTGCGCTGCATGAGCATGCTCTGTACCTGAAACAACAGTTAGATTTCTAAAAAGGGTTGCTCCTAATTTGTTTTTAGGCAACATTCCTTTCACTGACTTTTCTACTAATCTGCTTGGGTCTTTCTCAAACAATTCAGTAGCCGTCAGACTTTTTTGTCCACCTGGATAACCTGTGTGACGGATGTAACTTTTTTCCGTCCATTTGTTTCCAGTTAAGTTGATTTTTTCTGCATTAACAACAACTACGTTGTCACCGCAATCAACGTGTGGCGTGAAATTAGGTTTGTGCTTACCTCTTAAAAGTATTGCTACTCTCGAAGCTAAGCGACCTAAAGTTTGTCCTTCAGCGTCAACTAAAACCCACTCCTTATTAACGGTAGCTTTGTTTGCTGAAACTGTTTTGTAGCTTAATGTATCCACACTAATTTGATTTATAATTGTGCCTTAAATGACACAATAGATTAAACATTTCTCTTCAAAAAAGAGTTTGCAAATTTACGATAAACTATTGATTTACCAAACCTTGATGGAAATATTTTTCTACTGAAAATCAGCGTGTTTAAAAAATGTCTTTTTTGTTTAGTGTTTTGTGGCTCTAGTGAGCCGATCGTTTATAGATTTTCCTAAGCCGTAATCTGGGAATTCTTCAGCAATAATAATATCAAGATGCATCTTATCTAACTGATGAAGCACATCATATAAATTTGAAGCCGATTCAACTAAATCACCAGATGTTGATAGTGCTATTTGAACCTCAATATTAGGATGATCAAGTTCAGACTGAAACGTTAATAGTCCAATACGTTTGTTTTTATGAAGATTTATTGCTTCTAAAATATTATCTGTTAAGACGGTTTTTGTTTTTGGGGCGTAGTGACGTTCTAACATGCCTGGTGCATCCGGAATAGCTTCCGTTTGACTTTTAACCGAATTTTTAATTTCAATCGTTCCAACTATGGCCTCAATATCTTCTAGTGATTTTGAACCGAGTCTATATATAATAGGTTCGTCATTTTCGAAACCAATAATAGTAGATTCAATACCGCTTGTGCACGCTCCACCATCTAAAACCATTTTAATAGCATCTTTAAAATAGGTTTCTACGTGTTGTGCTGTGGTTGGGCTAATGCTGCTAAATGGGTTTGCACTTGGTGCCGCTAAAGGAAATGGTAGTTGTCTTAATAATTCTAGAGTTGTAGGGTGATTTGGCACACGCACGGCAACGGTATCTTTTCCTCCTGTAATTAGATCAGGAATTATGCTTTTCTTCTTTAAGACTAAAGTTATTGGTCCTGGCCAAAAGGCTTCTGCTAATAATTGCGCTTTTGCAGGGATGTGTTCAACAATATTAGAAAGCTCGTTTATTGAAGGGATGTGAACAATAAGCGGATTAAAAAATGGTCGCTTCTTGGTTTCAAAAATAGCTTTTATAGCCTTTTCGCTATAGATATTTCCTGCTAAACCATAGACTGTTTCAGTTGGAATAGCAACAATATCTTCAGCTGTTAAGAGTTGAATCGCTTTTGATATGTCTTTTGAAATAATACTCATAATCTTAAAATCCGACTACAAAATTACTTCAAAAACTCATACGACTATGATTTAAGGCGCTTATTTTTCTTTTCCTGATTTTGTTGATAAAGTGCATAGCCTAATACGGCCATTTCCAAGCCTAAAATAGCTATTTTGGCTTTTTTACTTCTAGTGAGTGCACTTGTTAATCCTAATACTTTGGTGATAATCATGTGGGTTTATTTATTGTTAATGTAAAATCTTTTATAAAATTAAATGATTGTGAGTTGTGTACTTAACGTAATCACTATTAGAATTAACTGAAAAGCCTATTCATATTATTTTATGCACAATTAAAAATATTGACTTTCCATTTAGTAGTTTTGCAGCTTCAAAATTTTGATTATGATTTCAGTAGATAATTTGGCGGTAGAATTTAGTGGTCACACCCTTTTTAGTGATGTGTCGTTCACGATTAATCCGAATGACAAAATTGCCTTAATGGGTAAAAATGGTGCGGGAAAATCGACCATGATGAAAATTATCGCAGGTGTACAAAGTGCGACTCGTGGTAATGTGAGATGTCCAAAAGATGCTGTTATCGCTTATTTGCCTCAACATTTGTTAACGGAAGATAATACGACTGTGTTTGATGAAGCTTCTAAAGCTTTTAAACATGTTTATGAAATGCGTGACGAAATGGAAGGTCTCAACAAGCAATTGGAAACGCGAACCGATTACGAATCTGATGAGTACATGAAAATCATTGAGCGTGTCTCAGATTTAGGTGAGAAATATTACGCTTTGGAAGATGTGAACTATGATGCTGAAGTTGAAAAAGCACTAAAAGGTTTAGGATTTAAACAAGACGATTTTACAAGACAAACCAATGAGTTTTCTGGAGGTTACCGTATGCGAATAGAATTGGCTAAGATTTTATTGCAAAAGCCTGATTTAATTTTGTTAGATGAGCCAACGAATCATATTGATATCGAATCGGTCATTTGGTTAGAAGATTTTTTACTGAATAAAGCCAATGCTGTTGTTGTTATTTCTCACGATCGTGCATTTGTAGATAATATTACCAATAGAACGATTGAAGTGACTATGGGTCGTATTTACGATTATAAAGCTAATTATACCCATTATTTACAACTGCGTGAAGACCGACGTATTCATCAAGTAAAGGCCTACCAAGAACAACAGAAATTTATTGCAGACAATATGCAATTTATTGAGCGTTTTAAAGGGACGTATTCTAAAACCAACCAAGTAACCTCTCGTGAGCGCATGCTCGAAAAGTTAGACATTATTGAAATTGATGAGATTGATACGTCAGCTTTAAAATTACGTTTTCCGGCAACACAGCGTTCTGGTGATTATCCGGTGACGGTAAAGGATGTTTCTAAATCTTATGACGACCACGTGGTATTTAAAGATGCTAACATGTCTATTGCAAGAGGTGAGAAGGTCTGTTTTGTAGGTCGAAATGGAGAAGGGAAGTCCACGATGATTAAAGCTATTTTGGGAGAATTAGATGTGGAAGGGACTTGCTCTTTAGGTCATAATGTAAAGGTTGGGTATTTTGCCCAAAACCAAGCGGCTTTGTTAGATGAGAGCTTAACCATTTTTCAAACCGTTGATGATGTGGCACAAGGTGATGTACGAACGCAGATTAAAAGTATTTTGGGTGGTTTTATGTTTAGAGGAGATGATGTTGAAAAGAAAGTGAGCGTCTTATCAGGTGGTGAAAAAACCAGATTGGCGATGGTGAAACTCTTATTAGAACCTGTGAACTTATTAATTCTCGATGAGCCTACCAATCACTTAGATTTGAAATCGAAGGATGTTTTAAAAGAAGCTTTACAGAATTTTGATGGGACTTTAATTCTTGTGTCTCACGATAGGGATTTCTTACAAGGACTCTCAAATAAGGTGTTTGAGTTTAAAGAAAAACGCGTTGTTGAACATTTTGAAACGATTGATGATTTCTTAATTAGGAATCGTGTTGAGAGTTTGAAAGGATTGGATCTTTAATAATGGGCCTTATCGTCTATTTGAAGACGTATTAGAGCTTTTAAGTTACTCAAGTAGTTCATCATGATGAAGTGGTTAATGAGCCATTAGAGTTAAAGCTAATTGAGGAACCTTGCGAAGTGATAACTTTAGGTTAAATCCTTAGTGTTTATTTTAGGTTGTGACCTATTCGCGGTTGATACGGAGTACATACAGAGTACATACGGAGTACATACGGAGGAGCTATGGGTGAACCCTTGGTTTGTATTAAATTCAGTAGTTTAGTGACACCATCCCGTTGATAGTCTGATCTTTCTTTTTTACTTAAAGTTCCTTAGTATGGATTATCACTTTGAGGATTATTGCGTTGAAAGCATTGTTTTAACGAAACTACCGAGCGTGGATTTTTATGGGTTTAAAAAGACGCGTCATAAAGTCTGTAAAATGAAAAACAACATCATTCCATACAACCCAGAATTAAAAGCACTGGCTAGACAACTCCGGAAACATAGCACTTTGCCTGAAGTCTTGCTGTGGCAACATATAAAACAGCGTGCTTATGGTGTTTAGTTTCATAGACAAGTACCAATGCTAAATTATATTGTAGATTTTTATTGCCATGAAATAGGCTTAGCTATTGAAATTGATGGTGATAGTCATGAGCATCGTTTTTTATATGATACCAAACGGCAAAGTGCACTAGAGGCTTATGATGTTACCTTTTTAAGGTTTTCTAATGAGGAGGTTAAAAAGAATATGTTTAGTGTGTTGTTGGTTATAGAAGAGAAGGTTAGGGAATTGTTAGAAAAACACCCCTAAAGTCCCCTCAAGGGGACAATCCTAACCAACAAGCAAAAGTTTTAAAAATTAAAATTGATTTTACCATTACCCAATCTGATATCCTATGAATATTCTATTTTTCTCAATCAAATGTCCCCTTGAGGGGACTTTAGGGGTGTGAAAGAGAATTGGTATTTAAAACACTCTTGATTATTCTATAGTTTTAATATTTAGAATCTAGTTATTAATAAATATGTGATTCGTAAACAAGGTATGTGGTGCACTAACTAAATTAATGTCAAACTTCAAAGAGGGCTCAATTCTCGAGCTAGCATTATGAATTCTGAAAGAAATTTGCCAACCTTGGTTTAAAGAAACTAATAATGTTGTTGTTGAGTTTTCTTGATAAACAATTTCAATTAATCTAGATGGTAATTTCAATCTAGGAATTTTTGCCTTAGGTTTTATTTTTTCAAATGGTAAATTCAAAGTTCCATGTAAATTGTAAGCCTGGATCTCAACTTTTTTATTGCCTTTTATAACTTTATAAAAATCTTGATTTCCTATTAAATATTGTACTAAATTTTCCGCTACAATATTTGGATTTTCTTTATCTAAACGAAGTAGTTCTTTTCTGAAAGCGTCTAAAACTGGTAAATACACTACTTGATGCATATTTTTAATTGAAGTCCACTTTGTTAATTTGACTTTTGCTCTCAGATCTGAAAGCATATCAAATACAGAATTGATTTCGTGAAAGTAATTGTCGGAACATGAAACCCCTAACCACTTTTCACCAAAATTAATTTTATTTGATAACCTTGAATGTTTAACGGCTCTGTGGTTATTTTTTGCAGAGATTCCAATCTCCCACTTTTGTAAAGAAAGAATCATCAATACATCTCTCACATCTCCAGTTTGACCTGCTTGGTCACTAACTAATTCTAATACTAGAATATCGCCTTTATTAATGCCGTTTGACAATCTAGGTTCAATATCAATCAAGAAATTAATTGAGGCACTTGCTGTTAATCTAAAAGTATCCTGTTCTGGTTCACTGAAACTATCGAAAAAGCTTTTGGCAGTTTTGTAAGGATCGTTTTTTGTAATTGAAACACTTGTAATTGTTCTTAGGCGTTCATAAAATTCGAATAGTAGAGCATACTCAAAAGCTTTACCATTAATTGTTTAGAATTCGGGCGTGACTGCAAGGGTCGGGCTATTCGTTACAAGTCCTCGCTCGTACCTCGCTGTGGGCTTTCCTCTTCTATCCCTCACGCATTAGTAACCAATGAGTAAAATTCCGTTTAACGGAAGATGTAGTCTACTAGAAATGTATAAGGTTTCAAGAAAAGTATATATTTTTTTGAAATCGTCTCCACCTCGATAGTCGTTCCGTACAGCAATAACTAAGTATTGTACTTCAAACATCATGCAGGCTTGAAATATATCTTTTAAAAATTGATTATTATCAACCGCTCGTCCAGCTTCTACTTCGATGACAATTTTTCCGTCCTTACTGAGGGCGTCAGCATTAAAACTTTTATCTATTTCATTATTATTTCCAAAAAGAACTGGAACAGGGATTTTTTCATTTTTAGATTTCCCAGTTTCGACATCATAATCGATAGCTTCTAAATGTGGTCTTAACTTTTCAAGAACATCATTACTGTTTAGTTGAAGGTGGTCGGAACTAATATCGTTGTCCACAATTTTAAAACAATTGATAACAGCTTCTACATCTTTAGTGATGCCATGTGAGCGAGGAAAAAATTGGTATCTGATCATATTGATTCAAGAATTATTTCTTTTACTTTATTTTCGGATAAGTCAAAATTCTCTTTTTCTAAAAAGAAGAATATTGATTCATCAACAAATCGAGCTTCATTTGAAAAATAACTACCATCTGCATTCATTAAAGCATCATTAAGATCTGTAACACTGATAACCCTCTCTCCAAAGGGCATTTGTACTTTTCTAATTGGATACTCATGACCGTTAAATTGAACTACAGTCATACTTTATTGTGTTTGAAGTGATTTATTAAGTGTTCTTCGGTATTCTGCTTTTTTCTCTGCAATTTGAAGGAGTTGTTTAGTACAATTTGTTTCATAAATATGTTTTCCAATTTGGTCAGTCACATATTCATTTCGTAATTCTTTAGGGTTAAGCTTAAAGATTTTAGCAAGTATTAGTAAGCGTTTTTCGTCAAAATCTCTTTTTCCATTTTCGATTTTACTCAAATTTGCAGAGTCTAAGTTCAGTTTTGCAGCAAGTTGGGTTAACGTTAATTCGTTGTTATTTCGTAAAAGTCGGATGTATTCTCCAAAAGTGGTATTCATAAGACTTGTCATTTTTTGACAAATTTATGTTTTATTCTTTGAACATGCAATGAAGATTTACTAAAACTTATATTTTAGAATTACACCTAATGCGCCTCCAACCAATTCAGCCCAGTATCAACCTCAACATCTAAAGGCACATCCAATTTAAAAGCACCTTCCATTTCCGTTTTAATCAATGTGGTTAATTCTTCGAGTTCTGGTTTGTAGATGTCGAAGACCAATTCATCATGTACTTGTAAGAGCATCTTCGATTTATAATGCCCGGCTTCTAGCTTGTTGAAAATATTAATCATCGCTATTTTAATGATATCGGCAGCGCTTCCTTGTATGGGTGCGTTAACGGCATTTCGTTCTGCAGCACCTCTCACCACAGCGTTACGCGAGTTGATGTCTTTTAAATACCGACGCCGCCCTAAAACGGTTGAGACATAGCCATGATCTCTTGCAAAATCGACTTGCTTACTCATGTAGGCTTTTAATTTTGGATAGGTTTCGTAATAGGTGTCAATGAGTTCTTTGGCTTCACCACGCGATAAATCGGTTTGGTTACTTAAGCCAAAGGCAGACACTCCATAGATGATTCCGAAATTAACGGTTTTGGCATTGCTACGTTGTTCTCTGGTGACTTCAGCCAATGGCACACCAAATACTTTGGATGCGGTTGAGGCATGAATATCTTCGCCATTTTTAAAGGCTTCAATCATGGTTTCTTCTTCACTTAAGGCGGCAATAATTCGTAATTCTATTTGCGAATAATCGGCAGCGAGTAAGGTGTAGTCTTCGTTTCTTGGTACAAAGGCTTTTCGCACTTGGCGACCACGTTCGGTACGGATTGGGATGTTCTGTAAATTAGGATTGTTACTACTTAAACGCCCTGTTGCGGCAACGGTTTGCATGTAATCGGTATGTACTCTGTCTGTAGACGGTTCTACTTGTAAAGGCAAAGCATCTACATAAGTGCTCTTTAATTTTGAAAGGCCTCTAAAGTCTAAAATCTTCTGAATAATCTCATGGTCTTTTGCTAAATAGGATAAGATATCTTCACCGGTAGCATATTGTCCGGTTTTGGTTTTCTTTGGTTTATCTACCAATTTCATGTTTTCGAACAACACAATACCTAACTGTTTTGGAGAGGCGATGTTGAATTCCTCGCCTGCAGCTGCGTAAATTTCTTGTTCAAGCGTTGCAATGTCGTTATTCAAATCTTCGGAGAGGGAATTTAGAAATGCTTTATCGAGATTAATCCCTTCTAATTCCATAGCTGCTAAGACACGTAGTAGTGGAATTTCTATCTCATCGAATAATTTTTGGGTGTTGGCTTCGCCTAATTCGGTGGTGAAATGTTCTTTTAGTTGTAAGGTGATATCTGCATCTTCTACGGCGTATTCGGTGAGCTTTTCTAAGGGCACATCGCGCATAGACAACTGATTCTTTCCTTTTTTACCAATGAGTTCTGTGATAGAAATAGGTGTGTAGTTTAAATACGTTTCAGCTAAGACATCCATATTGTGACGCATGTCTGCATTAATTAAATAATGCGCTAACATGGTATCGAATAATTTACCTTTTACCTCAACATTGTATTTGGCTAATACTTTGATGTCGTATTTTAAATTCTGACCTATTTTTTCGATGGTTTCGCTTTCAAAAAATGGTCTAAACGTTTCTATGAGTTCTTGTGCTTCCGTTTTATCTTCTGGAAATGGCACATAAAAGCCTTTACCGACTTCCCATGAAAAGGCAATACCAACGAGTTCTGCGGTTAATGGATTTAGTCCTGTAGTTTCGGTATCGAAACACACTGAGGTTTGGCTCATTAGATTATTGACAAATAGTTTGGTGGCCATACCAGATGCGACGCTTTGGTAAAAATGTGAATAGGTTGCGGCTGTTTTTCTGGTGTTTGCTGAAACGGCTTCGGTTGCTGAAGGTTCGCCACCTCCAAATAATGAGAATTGACCTGCTCCTGCTGATTTTTCTTCGGTTGGAGTCGTTTTAGGAGCTTCCTTTTTATCTGAAGTAGGAGTTGAAGTTCCAGCAGACTGCATAGCTTCAGCTGCAAAGGTTTTATTAAAATTATCAATTAAACGTCTAAATTCTAATTCTTGAAAAATTTCGGTGACTTTTGGAATATCTGGTTCTGACATTTCAAAATCTTCGGCATTAAACTCTACAGGGACATCGAGCATAATGGTGGCTAATTTTTTAGATAATAGACCGAGTTCTTGATTGGCTTCAATCTTCTCTTTCATTTTGCCTTTTAGCTCATGTGAATTCGCAAATAGGTTTTCCATGCTGCCGTAAGCCGCTAAAAATTTCTTAGCTGTTTTTTCACCCACACCAGGTAACCCTGGAATATTATCAGAAGCATCTCCCATCATTCCTAAAAAGTCAATGACTTGTAAAGGATCGGTAACTTCAAATTTCTTTTGTACTTCTGGAATGCCCCAAGTTTCGTATCCGCCTCCAAAAACTGGTCGGTACATAAATATGTTTTCTGAAACGAGCTGTGCAAAATCCTTATCTGGAGTCACCATAAAGGTTTTGTAGCCTTCTTTTTCGGCTTTTTTAGCCAGTGTTCCAATGACATCATCTGCTTCAAAACCTTCTTTGACCATGATTGGAATGTGCATGGCTTTTAAGATTTCGTAGATGTAAGGGACAGCTGTTTTGATGCCTTCTGGAGTTTCATCTCTGTTGGCTTTGTAAGCTTCGAACATTTCTACACGGTCTGCACTACCTCCTTTATCAAAACAAACGGCTAAATGATCTGGTCGTTCTCGTTTAATCACATCTAAAAGGGAATTCATAAAACCCATAATGGCTGAGGTATCTTCGCCTTTAGAATTGATTCTTGGGTTTTTTATAAAAGCGTAGTAGCCACGGAAAATAAGGGCATAGGCATCAACGAGAAATAGGCGTTTTTGATCTGACATAGTGAATTATATAAATGAAAATAATGCTCGACTCAACTCGAACAGACAATAGTTTCAAAATTACAAAACTTAAACCTTGATATGAAAGAATGATTTATTAAATAATAAACAAAAGAAAGCCGCTAGTTAAAGCGACTTTCTTGATTAAAATAAAAGTTGTTTCTATATGTTATGTTGCCTTATTCGATTACAATTCGTTTAGTGACTTGTCCTTCATTAGTTGAAACTTTAAGCATATATATTCCAGCGGCATACTTACTTACATCTACGTTTAATGCTTTTGTTGTTAATACTCTTTTTCCAAGCATGTTAAACAGTTCAATAGACGCTATGGATTGATTGTTTGCCATAGCAATATTGATTATTGTGTTTGCTGGATTTGGATACACCCTAATACTGTCTTCTAAGGTATTGACGTCTGTACTTAATGTTTCTTCAGTTTGAATGGTAAAACTTTTGTACGCATCATTATCTACATTTACTAAAGTTCTAAATACGCGAAGTTTATAGGTTGTTCCACTGGTTAAGCCTGTAATAGTGCCTTGGTCAGAAAAACAGTCTATTTGATTTCCGTTGCAAGCATCATAGAGTGCAAAATTATTCCAAGCTATGATTCCAGTAATGACTACGTTGTCGTCTGTAGGCATGGTGAAGCTGTACCAAACATCTGCGTAGTCTTCTGCTTCTGACTCTGAGCAGCCCACTTCGTTATTGATAGTGGCACCTGCAATACCGAAGTTTACAGTTGTTGGTGTGTCTGAAATGGTGATGGTTTCGGCCGTATCACAATCGTCATTCGTTATGATTTCAAAAGCTTGAATGGTGAAGGTTCTATAAGTATCATTGTCTGCATTTGCTAAAGTTCTAAAAAGACGCAATTTGTAATTGGTTGTTGCGGTTAGGTCTGTAAATAACTGATTGCCGGATCCACATTGTAATTGTGTACCTCCACAGGCGTCATATAAAGCAAAGTTGTTCCAACCAATAGTGCCATCGACGTAAAGATTTCCGTTAACAGGCATGGTGAAATCGTACCAGATATCAGCATAGTCGTTGGTGGTTTCAGCACAACCTATTTCATTGTTGATAGCAGCTCCTGCAATGTCAAAATTTACAATAGACTCCGATGTTATGACCGTAATGTTTTCTGCGGAAGCACAATCGTCATTAGAAACTGCTTCGAACGCTTGAATGGTGAACGTTTTATAATTGTCAATATCGGCATTTGCTAAAGTTCTAAAGACACGTAATTTGTAATTGGTTGTTGCGGTAAGGTCTGTAAATAACTGATTGTCGGATCCGCATTGTAATTGTGTACCGCCACAGGCGTCATATAAAGCAAAGTTGTTCCAACCAATGGTGCCATCGACGTAAAGGTTTCCGTTTACAGGCATGGTAAAATCGTACCAGATATCGGCATAGTCGTTGGTGGTTTCAGCACAGCCTATTTCATTATTAATAGCAGCTCCTGCAATGTCAAAATCTACAGTAGACGCTGTTGTTGTCACTGTAATGTTTTCTGAAGAAGCACAATCGTCATTAGAAACCGCTTCGAACGCTTGAATAGTGAAGGTTCTGTAACCGTTATTATCAGCATTTGCTAAAGTTCTAAATAGACGCAATTTGTAATTGGTTGTTGCGGTAAGATCTGTAAATAACTGATTGTCGGATCCGCATTGTAATTGTGTACCGCCACAGGCATCGTATAAGGCAAAGTTGTTCCAGCCAATGGTGCCATCGACGTAAAGATTTCCGTTTACAGGCATGGTAAGATCGTACCAGATATCGGCGTAATCGTTGGTGGTTTCAGCACAGCCTATTTCATTGTTGATAGCAGCACCAGCAATGTCAAAATCTATAGTAGACGCTTCTGTTGTCACTGCAATGTTTTCTGCGGAAGCACAATCGTCATTAGAAACCGCTTCGAACGCTTGAATGGTGAAGGTTCTGTAACCGTTATTATCTGCATTTGCTTCCGTTCTAAAAAGACGTAGTTTGTAATTGGTTGTTGCGGTAAGGTTTGTAAATAACTGATTGTCGGATCCGCATTGTAATTGTGTACCTCCACAGGTATCGTATAAAGCGAAATTGTTCCAGCCAATGGTGCCATCGACGTAAAGATTTCCGTTTACCGGCATGGTAAAATCGTACCAGATATCGGCGTAATTATTTGTGGTTTCAGCACAGCCTATTTCATTATTAATAGCAGCACCACCAATGTCAAAATTAACAGTAGATACTTCTGTTGTCACTGCAATGTTTTCCGCAGAAGCACAATCGTCATTAGTAACTGCTTCGAACGCTTGAATGGTGAACGTTCTGTAACCGTTATTATCTGCATTTGCTTCCGTTCTAAAAAGACGCAATTTGTAATTGGTTGTTGCGGTTAGGTCTGTAAATAACTGATTGCCGGATCCACATTGTAATTGTGTACCTCCGCAGGTATCGTATAAAGCGAAATTGTTCCAGCCAATGGTGCCATCGACGTAAAGATTTCCGTTAACCGGCATGGTGATATTGTACCAGATATCGGCATAGTCGCTAGTGCTTTCGGCACAGCCTATTTCATTAGTAATAGTCGCTTCAGCAATTTCAAAATTAACAGTAGACGCTGTTGTTGTCACTGCAATGGTTTCTGCGGTAGCGCAATCGTCATTAGCTGGTTGTGCCAATGCAATTTGAGTTAACAAAACTGTAGTCAATAAAAAGTAAAGTTTTTTCATAATTGATGTGGTTAAGGTGTTAAATGTAAGTATTTTATATGATTTGTACGATGGTTTTTATGTTAACAGATTAATATTATTGAGCGGGTGTTGTCATTTGATTTGTAAAAGATGGCAGACGTATTATACTCCGACCTTTTAGAATTACTATATTAAGATAAATCTAATTTTTAATTATTTTCTTCACGGCAATTTCTCCATTTTGTGTTGTGATTTTTGCTAAATATAAACCCGATGGTAAATGTGACAAATTAATAGTGGTACTGACAGTTGTATGAATTTTACGACCACCAACAGTAAATAGTTCTATTTGTTTTAAGGTGTTTGATAAAGTAATTGTTATGTTGGCATCTGTAGGGTTTGGATATACAGCAATAGAATTGTTTAAATCAAATTCGTTTGTAGAAAGCACACTACAATCTTCGCTAAAGCTGGTTTCGGTGTCTATTATAGTCCAATTTTCAGTGCTGTAATTTGCGTCGTCAACTTCTATACACTCTAGTTGATGATTGTTAGTAGTTCTAATTGAAACGATATTTATGTTATTCCCATTTTTAATATTAAGGCTATTAAGATTATTACTCTGACATCTTAAGGTTGTAATTGCTGTATTATTGGTTAAATCAAGGTCAACAATATCATTCCCTGTACAATCAAGCAATTCTAAATTAATATTATTATCAAGATTTAAACTTGTAATATCATTTACGCCACAATATAAAGTGGTTAGCGCAGTGTTGTTATTGAGATTTAGACTTGTAAGGTCATTGTATTCGCAACGTAACAATTGTAGTAAGGTATTATTGCTGAGGTCTAAATTTGAAAGTGTTAAGTTGCTGCAAACTAAACTTATAAGGTTAGGATTATTAGCAACATCTAAAGTCGTTAATTGCGTATTACTACAACGTAAATCTTCTAATAGTATGTTATTTGATACATCTATCATGGTAATATCGTTATGATAAAAATGCAATAAGCTAAGTTGAGTATTGTTAGAAACATCTATGCTTGTTAAGTTGTTATTATAGCATCTTAACTCTCTAAGTGCTGTTAAATTACTAACATCTAAAGTTGAAATGTTATTGAAAAAGCATGATAGTTCTTCTAAAGCTATAAAATCTTCAATACCTGTAAGATCTGCTATACCTAAAGATGCTAAATTTAATGTTGTTATAGCAATAATACTTGCGGTAGGTACATAATCATCCAAACTTCCCGTGTCATAACCTAAATCTATGAGTGCTTGCTCAAAATTATCGTCTGGTACGTAGGTTAGACTCAAACTACAATCTTCGCTAAAACTGGTTTGAGGATCAATACTTGCAAAATCATCTATCCAATTTACTGTAGAGGCAACATCATCTACCTCAATGCAAAATAGGTTTGGGTTGTTTGTAGCATCTAACACATTAAGATTTATATTATTACCGTTTTTAATATTTAGGCTTGTAAGTTGATTGCTTGAACATTCTAAAAAAGTTAGAGCTATATTGGTAGTTAGGTTTAAATTTGTAAGCTGATTGTTAGTGCAAGTTAGCTCCTCAAGTTGGGTATTATTATTAAGGTCTAAACTAGATAATGATGTATTGCCACTAATTAATACTTTTAGGTTAGGATTATTGGTAATATCTAAGGTAGTCAGTGGATTGCCGCCACAATTTAAATTTTCTAATAGTGTATTGTTTGAAACATTTAAGGAAGTAAGTGGGTTGTTACTACAACCTAAATATTTTAATAGTGTATTGTTTGAGACATCTATGGAAGTAAGTTGATTACTGCCGCAACTTAAATTTTCTAATAGTGTATTGTTTGAGACATCTATGGTAGAAATATCATTTCCCAAAAAATGGAATACAGTAAGTGCGGTATTATTGGAAACATCTAAACTTGTTAAATTATTATAAGCACAATTTAATTCTCTAAGTGCTGTTAAGTTGCTAACATCTAAACTAGAGATATTATTGGATAAACAATTTAGTGATTCTAAAGCTGTGAAATCTTCAATACCAGTAAGGTCTCCTATATCTAAAATGTACACATCTAAAGATGTTATAGTATTAATATTTGCTGTAGGTACAGAGCCGTCTATAGGTCCAGAATCGTGACCTAAATCAATTAAAGCTTGTTCAAAATTAGGGTCTGGAATAGCGGTTGTCTGAGATAGACAGATAGTGCTAAAGCATAAGCATAAGGTAAAAAGTAGTACTGTTTTCATGTGTGTGTTTTTATTGTTTTCTAATGCGGATAATCTCGCTTCTAACGCCTCGTATTTAGAGGTTGGTCTTATTCTATTATAATTCGTTTTGAAATTTGACCTTTTTTGGTTGAAACTTTAAGCATATAAATACCAGTTTGATATGGACTAACATCCAAGTTTAATGCTTTTGTTGTTGCTATTTTCTTTCCCAGCATGTCAAATAATTCAATAGAAGTTATGGCTTGATTATTTTTAAGAGCTATGTTTAACTCCGTAGTTACAGGGTTTGGATATACAGTAATAGAACTGTTTAAATCAAACTCGTTTGTAGAAAGTGCACTGCAATCTTCGCTAAAACCGGTTTGAGAATCGATATCTGTCCAATTTGCTGTGGAATAAGTAGCAGCATCTACCTCAATACACAATAGGTTTGCGTTATCACTAGCACCAAACTCTGAAATGCTGGTATTGTTGCCGTTTTTAAGATTTAAGCTCGTAAGTTGGTTAGCTTGACAATTTAGTACTAAGATTGCGGCATTATTGCTTAGGTCTAAGTCAATAATATTATTTCCTTCACAGTGAAGTTCTTCTAAAAGCACATTATTATCAATATTTAAAGTTGTAAGTTGATTGTTTCTGCAACTTATTACTTCTAGTAAACTATTGTTACTGATGTCTAAGTGAGATAGTGATGAGTCATTACATTGTAAATCTGTAAGATTAAGGTTGTTACTGATATCTAAAGCCGTTACTCCCGTAAAACTGCATCCTAAAAAATACAATAATGAATTATTTGAAACATCTATAGACGCTACGTCATTATTATGAAGAGCCAGATAAGCTAGTGCTGTATTATTTGAAACATTTAAGCTCGTTAAATTATTTGCACTACAGCTTAAATATTCTAATAACGTATTATTTGTAACGTCTAAACTCGTTAAATCATTTGCAAGAATTTTCAATGAAGTAAGTGCTGTATTGTTAGATAGGTCTATGCTTGTTATATCATTTCTATCACAATTTAAAACACTAAGTACTGTTAAGTTGCTAACATCTATACTAGAAATATCATTGTTAACGCACCAAAGTATTTCTAAAGCTGTAAAATCTTCAATGCCTGTGAGATCTGCTATGTTTTTACTATTTATTGATAAATCCGTTATAGTATTAATATTCGCTGTAGGTACAGAGCCATCTATAGTCCCAGAATCATGTCCTAAATCAATCAAGGCCTGCTCAAAGTTAGGATCTGGAATAGCGGTTGTCTGAGATAGACATATAGCGCTAAAGCATAAGCATATGGTAAAAAGTAGTACTGTTTTCATGTGTGTGTGTTTATTGTTTTTTTAAGATCACATGGTACATCCATATAACCATTGTCTTAAGTATCAAAATTTAGTTATGGATGGTTCATAAGGTTGGTTTTAATTATTGATGGTGTAAAATTCTTAAATTATTCGAAGGTTTTTTTCATACTAATGGGTGGTTTTTTTAGAATTTGTGTTTACTACCTTTGTAACCTAAGAAATAGACCATTGTATAAAATTTTAAAAAGTTGTATCGTTATTTTAGTATTCTGCAATGTTTTAGTTGCACAGGATGCGAAATTGGATAAGTATCAAGATAGTTTACAGAACATTATTAAGACTAGTTCCGTAATTAGTGAAAAGAAAGAAGCGTTGTTTTTATTGGGGGAATATATAGTGCAACGCAATCCTGATTTGGCAGAAACAACAGCGAAAAATTTAGAAACTAATTATATAAGTAAAGATGATAGTATAGGGATAAGACGTAATAATTATATTTTTGCAGCCAGCCACAGATGGCATGGGGATTATAGTACGGCTTTAGATTATTATGAAGCTATTCACAAGTACTCAAAAAGACATAACGATTCCCTTGATATTGCCAAGAGTGCCCATTTTATAGGTTCTATTTCTATGTTTTTAGGTAAAAATGTAGTTTCCCAAAAACGTCTTATTGAAGCTGCAGAAATTTATAACCAAATAGGAAGCCCAACAGAAAAAGCTAAAATTAATAATAGCTTAGCTAGTTTTTATCTTAATATGGATCAACTAGAAAAAGGAAAAGATCAATATTTAAAAGCGCTGAGACAGTTTGAAATTTTAAAAGATAGTTCAGGGATGGCTAGCGTCAATGCTAATTTAGGGTTGGTGTATATCGAATTGGGTGAGTTCAAAAAAGCAGAAACGCATTTAATGACCCAAAAAGCGTTAAATGTCGTCTTTCCAACCTTAAGAGAAATGGGGTTTCATTACGATTTTTTAGGAGTTTTAAGACAGGAAGAAGGTCGGCTAGAAGATGCCTACCAAGAACATCTTAAAGCATTTAATATTAGAAAAAAGTTGAGTAGCACCTATAATTTATGCGAGTCTAATCTAAACATGGGAGAGGTTTTAATTAAATTGAATAGATATGCTGAGGCAAAACCGTATTTAAAAGATGTATTTAATTATGATGAACATCAGTCTTTACATCAACAACAACGGGCTTATGAACTACTAGCAGATGCTAATAAAAAAAGCGGAAATTATATCGATGCTTTAGAGAATTATGAGTCGTTTAAAATCATTAGCGATTCTATCTACTCAAAAGAGTCTTTAGAGATTATCGCTGAAAAAGAGGCACAGTACAATAAGGAAAAGAAAGATGCAGAGATTGCTCTGTTAAATAAGGAAAAGCAGCTTTTAGATAAAGAAATATCACAGTCTAAAACCATTGCAATAATAACAACGATATGGTTATTATTGCTACTTATTTTGGCTATTGCGTTGTATAAATTATACTTAAAAATTACTCAAAAAAATCGAATTATTAATAAAGCTTTAAAAGATAGAGAGCTTTTATTGCATGAAACACATCATCGTGTTAAGAATAATTTACAAATGATATCTAGTTTACTTAATCTTCAATCCAAGTATGTAAAAGATGAACGAGTACACGAGATTTTACAAAATGGGAGAAATCGTGTGCAATCTATGGCTATATTGCATAAAAACTTATATGTTGGTGAAGATCTAAATATGGTCAATATTCAAAACTATTTTGAAGGTTTGGCTGAAAACATCCTCAATTCTTACAATAAAACGGCAGGAGATATTAAGTTTGAGATCAAAGCAAAAAATATCATTATGGATATTGAATCTGTAGTGCCTATTGGGTTAATTGTAAACGAATTAGTGACTAATTCTCTAAAGCATGCGTTTCCTCCAGCAACCATTGAATTGCCAGCAATAAGTTTAATAATGGTAGAATTGGAAAGGGACCATGTGTTAACGGTTAAAGATAATGGTATAGGTATAGATGAGACCATTCAACATAAAACAGAATCTTTTGGCCAACGTTTAATAAGCTTGTTTACAAACAAGTTAAAAGCTACAGTTACTACCAATACTAGCGATGGAACTGAAATTTCTATTATATTTCCAAGAAGAAATTAGCGCAACAATTCGTTAAGTAACGTAATTGTTTCCAACCGCGTGTGGGTATTCATTTTTT
Source organism: Winogradskyella helgolandensis (assembly GCF_013404085.1). Classification (NCBI taxonomy): domain Bacteria; kingdom Pseudomonadati; phylum Bacteroidota; class Flavobacteriia; order Flavobacteriales; family Flavobacteriaceae; genus Winogradskyella; species Winogradskyella helgolandensis. The sequence continues at coordinate 1,340,455 of NZ_JABFHO010000001.1, forward strand.
CGTAAATGTTTTTTATATGAGATTTTATGGTGTTAACACTTACAAATTGATCTTCTGCTAATATTTGGTTCGTTTTTCCTTCATGCAAGCCTTTTAAGGTTTCAAACTCTTTTCGTGTTAAAGGCGTTTGAATTAATGAATTAATGACTTCGCGATTTAAAGTTATAGGTAATATGAATTTTGAAAAACTATACAAGGCTATTTCAATGGTTGAATATAGTTCCTTTTCGTTAAAAGGTTTAACAACATAACCCATTGGTAGGGTTTTTTTTGCTTGATCTAAAATTTGTTTTCCAGAGTATGATGTGAGATAAATAAAAGGTATTTTTTTAGTATTATTAATATGTTCTGCGACTTGAAAACCTTCATAATTGCCTTCTAAATTAATATCCAGCAACACTAAATCTGGTTTTAATGTGTCAATGGCTTCAATAGCATCCTTCTTATCATATGCCACACCAACAGTTTTGTAATTAACATTAGACAGCATATTTCTAATATCTTCACAAATAATAGGATCATCTTCTACAATCAAAATTTGAATTTCAGACATGAGTAGGTTTTAGTTGATACTCAAATTTACAAAAACTTATCACTTCATAGAATTTATTTAAAATACTATGTGTAATTTTCAAATCCAAAATAAAAATGAAATGAACACATTTTCAATAGCCATACATGGTGGAGCAGGAACCTTAGTGAAAGGTATGATGACACCAGAACTGGAATCTAAATACAGACGTGATTTAAAAGCAGCACTAGATAAAGGCTATGCCGTTTTAGCTGAAGGCGGATCAGCGACTGATGCTGTTGAGGTTGCTGTTCAAATTTTAGAAAATTCCCCATTATTTAATGCAGGAAAAGGCTCTGTATTTACAGCCACCGAAACGCACGAAATGGATGCGAGTATTATGGATGGTAAAACCTTAAATGCTGGTGGTGTGAGTTTAATTACAGGAATTAAAAACCCGGTGTCTTTGGCTCGTGATGTCATGGAAAAAAGTGAACATGTGTTTTTAGCAGGAGACGGAGCCATGCAGTTTGCGAAGGAATTGGATTATAAGCTAGAAGATGCAAGCTATTTTTATGATGAATTCAGACATCAACAATGGTTAGACATTAAAGATACCGACAGTTTTCAGTTGGATCATTCTACAAAAAAAGATTCCAAATTCGGAACCGTTGGTGCAGTGGCTTGTGACCAAGATGGTAACATTGCAGCGGCAACATCTACTGGTGGTATGACGAATAAGAAATGGGGACGGGTAGGAGATTCCCCTATGATTGGTGCTGGGAATTATGCCAACAATAAAACTTGTGCGATCAGTTGTACTGGAAGTGGTGAGTTTTTTATACGCGGAGTGGTAGCTTACGATGTGGCTTGTTTAATGGAACATAAAGGCATGTCTGTAAAAGACGCTTCAAGTGAAGTCATCCATAAAAGAATCCTAGACATTGGTGGTGATGGTGGCTTAATTGCTGTGGATACTCAAGGAAATATTGCGATGCCTTTTAATACGGAAGGGATGTATCGTGGACAGAAAACTTCGGATGGGATTGACGAAGTTGCTATTTATGGTTAATAGTGAAGTGTTGTTAAGTTGTTTGTTGTAAAGCTGTTTTCCACTTAAACCTTTTCTCTGTAGAAATCTGTGTGATTTTCTCGCAAAGGCGCTAAGGCGCGAAGTGTGGTAGCTTGTTCTTGAGATCTTTCTCTCTGTTTATCACCGTGCAACCTCTGTGTTTCTTTGTATGATAATTTCACGCAAAGGCGCAAAGGCGCAAAGTGTAATTATGCGAAACGTTTTTATCAATCCGTAAGATCTAGTATATAGTCATGAGATTCCTGCGTTCGCAGGAATTTAGATGAAAGGAGCTTCAATAGGTAACACCTTTACTTTTCGAGTTTTAATATTGTATTCATCACCATTAGATAAAACATGGATGGTAAGATTTGCCATCGTCATTGGAGTGCCTTCTTCAAGAATTTTTTCGTTGTTATGGGTTAGGGTACTTCCATCAAAAATAATAACCATTCCAGAACCAATAACCGTACAATCGTTTCCGTTTTTAATAATCATGCCTGTATCTTCTGCCAATCCAAATCCTATTAGATTCGGGAATTTTGCCACCGCTTCACTCTGTCTTCCAAAGCGACCACGACGTATAAAATGGGTGTCTATGATTAATTCAGGAATCAAGCCTAAGCCTTTATACATATTAACAGCACCTTTAATAAAGGATTCCGAAGCACTTCCGCCTGCAATCATTTCGTTGGCCATGGCCATAGCACCTGCACTTGTGCCTGCGATAACAAAACCAGCTTCATTAACGAAGCGTTCCGCTAAAATGGTGTGGATGATAGTCCCTCCAATTTTATCGGTAATCTTAGATTGGTCACCACCAGAAAACATCACACAATCCGCATTTTTAATCAGCTGAATGGCATGTTCAGTTTCAGAATCTTCTTTAGAACGAATGTCTAAAACGTCCACATTTTTGCAGCCTAAAGTATCGAATGCGGTTAAGTAATTTTCACCAACTTCAACCGGAATACTAGAGGCTGTTGGCACCACAACAATTTGAGCATCAACACCACCAGCTTCTTTTACCACATGGTATAAAATCCCCTCATCAATAAATTCTAAGGTGTAGATTTCACTTTCTTCAATACCTTTATCTTCATTTCCTCCAATTGGTATTAGAGTTCCTTTAATCTTCTGCATAATTTTCATCTAAAAATATAGGGCAAAAATAAGCCAATTTTTTTAGTGAAAAATACTATATTTAGAATCTTTCAATAACTAAAACAAACCAACCAACATGAAAATACGCGAAATCAATGCGATGAGAGGACCTAATTATTGGTCTGTAAGACGACATAAATTAATAGTAATGGTTCTCGATCTCGAAGAGATGGAGGAGTTGCCTTCTAATAAAATTGAAGGATTCCCAGAACGATTAAAAGCTATGTTTCCAAGTATGTACTCACATCGTTGTTCTGAAGGTTGTGAAGGTGGATTTTTTATGCGTGTTGATGAAGGGACTTGGATGGGTCATATTATTGAGCATATTGCTTTAGAAATCCAGACGCTTGCAGGTATGGACACAGGCTTTGGAAGAACCAGAGGTTATGGCGAGCATGGAGTTTACAGTGTGGTGTTTTCATATATGGAAGAATCCGTTGGGCGTTTTGCAGCCAAATCTGCTGTAAGAATTTGTGAAGCCTTAATTGCAGGTGAAGACTATGATATGTCTGACGATATTCAGGAAATGCGGGAACTGCGTGAAGCCGATCGTTTAGGACCAAGTACCGGATCTATTGTTGAAGAAGCTGAAGCACGAGGAATTCCTTGGATTCGTCTTAATAAATATTCATTGTGTCAGTTGGGTTATGGAGCCAATCAAAAACGGATTCAAGCCACCGTGACTTCAGAAACAAGTAGTATTGGTGTTGAATTGGCTTGTGATAAAGAAGATACCAAGTATTTATTAGAACAAGCTGAGGTTGAAGTGCCCCGTGGAGATATTATTAGAAGAGAACGCAGTTTAGAGGAGGCTTGCCGTTATGTTGGTTACCCTTTGGTGATTAAGCCTATTGATGGTAATCATGGTCGCGGTATTACTGTAGATATTCAAAATTATGACGATGCCTTAGCGGCTTTTCACCATGCGAAAGAGAGTTCTAAGAGTGGAGCAATCATTGTCGAAAAGTTTATTGTCGGTCAAGATTATAGATTACTAGTTATTAATAATAAGTTAGTCGCTGGAGCCATTAGAACTCCTGCCCATGTGATTGGAGATGGCACATCTACAGTTCAAGAATTAATAGATAAAGTGAATAGCGATCCACGTCGTGGTTTTGGTCATGAAAATGTATTGACAAAAATCACCACAAACGAATTAACACAGACCATTATTAAAGATGCAGGTTATACTTTAGACTCTGTTATTGCTGAAGGTGAACGTTTAATATTAAAAGACACCGCCAATTTAAGTACGGGCGGCACCGCTGAAGATATTACAGACATTATACATCCTGCAAACGTAAGTATGGCAGAGCGTATTTCTAAAATTATTGATTTAGATATCTGTGGGATTGATATTATGACTACTGATATTTCACAGCCCTTATCCGAAACAGGAGGTGCTGTGTTAGAAGTAAATGCTGGTCCTGGATTTAGAATGCACTTGGCTCCAACTTCTGGCTTGCCAAGAAATGTAGCGGCTCCAGTGATTGATAAATTATTTCCGAACAAAGGAGATACTGGTCGTATTCCAATTATAGCGATTACCGGAACCAACGGAAAAACAACAACGTCGAGATTAATGGCTCACATTGCCAAAATGAATGGCTATCGTGTTGGTTATACTACGAGTGATGGTGTTTATATTCAGAATCGCTTATTAATGACGGGCGATTGTACTGGTCCTGCAAGTGCAGAATTTGTATTGAAAGATCCGACTGTGAATTTTGCGGTTTTAGAATGTGCACGAGGTGGATTACTGAGAGCTGGTTTAGGGTTTAAAAAATGTGATGTCGCTATTGTAACCAATGTTGCAGCAGATCATTTAGGTTTAAAAGGCATTCATACCATAGAGCAATTAGCAAAAGTAAAAGGAGTCGTGCCAGAAACGGTGCTGCCAGATGGCTATGCTATTTTAAATGCAGATGATCCTTTGGTGTATGATATGCGTCGTAGTTTAGATTGTAATGTCGCGTTATTTTCAATGGATGAAAACAATCCACATATTAAAGCTTTACAACGCTTAAATGGTATTACCGCGGTTTATGAGAATGGTTACGTAACTATTTGTAGAGGAGAATGGAAAATGCGTTTAATGAAGGCTGAAAATATTCCGTTGACTTATGGTGGAAAAGCAAAATTCATGATTCAGAATGTACTAGCTGCAGTTTTAGGAGCGCATGTACAAGGTATAAGTATTGAAGATATGAAAGCTGGCTTGGAAACGTTTATCCCTTCGGCATCACAAACACCTGGACGCTTAAATTTATTTGAATTTAAAGACTTTACTATTTTATTAGATTATGCACATAATCCAGCAGGAATGCGAGCCTTGCAAGCGTTTACGAATGAACTTGAAGCGACTGTAAAAGTTGGTATTATTGCAGGAATTGGCGATAGACGTGTAGAAGATAATAATGAAATGGGAGCTATTGCAGCCGATATGTTTGATGAAATTATTATTAGACAAGACAAACGTTTAAGAGGTAAGACAGAGCAGGAATTAATTAAGATGCTCGATGATGGGATTAAGAAACGAGATCCTAATAAGAAGACGACTATAATTCCATCAGAAAAAGAAGCGATTAAATTTGCGGTAAAAAATGCTGTAAAAGGCTCACTTATTATTTTGTGTAGTGACGTGATTCCGGATGCTTTAGAATTGGTTAAGAAATTTAAAGAGCAAGAAGCTAATGGTGAATTGAATTATGCGGATTAATACTCTAGTAATTCTATAAAACAAAAAGCCGAAACGTGAGTTTCGGCTTTTTTAATATATGGTTAATAGCGGGTAATCTTTTTATTGGCTTAACAAAGCTTTACAGTCTTAACTCTAATTTGAAGACTTTTTCTAAACGTTTTGATACTGATGATTTCGTTATTCTTTTTACGATTCATTCTTAAAACCTTAGCTTTAATTTCAGAAGAAATAGCAGCTTCGCTAGATTCAGATTTTACGGTTTCAGAGGTTTCAACAACTTCAGTTTCATTGTTAACTATGACGTCTTGTTGTGCGAAACTTGCTAAAGACATTGTTAAGAATAATATGATGAATAAACCTTTTTTCATAATCGTAAGAAGCTATGTTTGTTTTAACTTCGGGTCAAAGAAACGCAAGATATCTAGTGTAGATGAAATTTTTAGATGAAGCATGTCGATAAACGGTTAAGTGGTAAGTGCTAACAAAAAGCACCGATGAAATACACTATTTGCGCTTGTAGCCCTTTAAATACGTTACATTTTAGGTTAAACGTTACAAATTGTTAGTTGAAAAATACTTCTGGATAAAAAATACCGATGAAGTGCGTAAAATATGCTTGAAGTATCTATGAACACCTAATTATTATGACTGAATTTAGCAATAACCCTTATTATGAATTGTTTTGAAAACGAATCAATAATCAATATGCAATCGTAGTTATAAAGTAAGACTTAAAACCTTAAACTAGTTACAGCATATTATTGAAGTGACTTATAAAACTCAAATTCGAAAAGCACGTGATAAGGATTTTGTTTTGTGTCGGGATATGATTCCTAATGTTTTAGGAAATTAAAGCGCAAGAAGCTAATGGTAAATAGAATTCGTCAGATTAGATAGAGATCTTTCAGGTTTTGATATTTCGACTACGATCAGCAATCAATTTGAAATATCTGGAAAACAAAAAGCCGAAACGTGAGTTTCGGCTTTTTTTAACAATATATGGTTAATAGCATTATATATGGTTAATAGCATTTTTGATATGTGATTAACAAAGCTTTACAGTCTTAACTCTAATTTGAAGACTTTTTCTAAAAGTTTTGATACTAATAATTTCTGTATTTTTTTTACGATTCATTCTTAAAACCTTAGCTTTAATTTCAGAAGAAATAGCAGCTTCGCTAGATTCAGATTTTACGGTTTTAGAGGTTTCAACAACTTCAGTTTCATTGTTAACTATGACGTCTTGTTGTGCGAAACTTGCTAAAGACATTGTTAAGAATAATATGATGAATAAACCTTTTTTCATAATCGTAAGAAGCTATATTTGTTTTAACTTCGGGTCAAAGAAACGTAAGATATCTAGTGTAGCTGAAATTTTTAGATGAAATATGTCGATAAACGGTTAAGTGGTAAACGCTAACAAAAAGCACCGATGAAATGCATAATATGCGCTTGTAGCCCTTTAAAAGCGTTACCTTTAAAGTTAAACGTTACAATTTGTTAGTTGAAAAACACTTCCGAATAGATTATATCGACGAAATACATAATATCAGTTTGAAACACTTGAAAATAGAGATTTAATTATGGATGATTTTAGCAGTAACCCCTATTATGAATTGTTTTCTAAACAACACATCAATCAGTATGCCGTAGGGAATCGTAGTTATAAGGAAAGGCTTAAAACCTTAAACAAACTTCAGCACGCTATTGAAGTTACCTATAGGACTCAAATTCAAGAGGCCTTGCAAAACGATTTAGGGAAACCAGTTGTAGAAACAGAGCTCACCGAAATCTATGCTATAATTGGTGATATAAAATATACTAAAAAGAATCTGCGTCAATGGATGCGAAAGCAAGATGTAGAAACACCTATATCTTTATTGGGTTCTAGTTCTTATATAAAGTATGAACCTAAAGGAGTGTGTTTAATTATATCTCCATGGAATTTTCCTTTCAATCTCACCTTTGGACCTTTAGTCTCTGCAATTGCAGCTGGTAATACGGTTATTATTAAACCCTCTGAGATGACACCAAACTCATCAGCATTAATGGCTAAGATTGTAGCAGATGTTTTTTCTGAAGATGAAGTTGCCGTATTACAAGGTGAAGTGGAAGTCTCTACACAATTATTAAAGCTACCTTTTAATCATATCTTTTTTACAGGGTCTCCACAAGTGGGGAAGATTGTTATGAAAGCTGCATCGGAACATTTAGCATCTGTTACCTTAGAATTGGGAGGTAAGTCTCCAACACTAATTGATAAAACGGCAAATATAGATAAAGCAGCGAAGAAAATAATGTGGGCAAAATTTTTGAACTGTGGACAGATATGTGTGTCTCCAGATTATGTTTTAATTGATGCTAGCGTAAAAGCACAATTTATAGACGCTTGTAAAAAATGGCTTCAAACGTTTTATAACGATAATCCAAAAGCATCAGATTCTTATGGTAGAATAGTAACAGATAAACATTTTGAACGTTTAAGTTCTTATCTCGACAATGCAAAAACACTAGATGCTAAATTTGAAGTGGGTGGAGACACCGATAGTGCTTCTAAATATATAGAACCTACTATCATTTCTGATTTAAAACCAGAAGCTAAATTACTAGAAGATGAAATTTTCGGACCAATTTTACCGATTGTAACGTATGATAGTCTAGATATGGCCATGGCCTATATTAATTCGAAACCACGACCATTGGCGCTTTATATCTACAGTAAAAGTAAAGCGAATACGACTACGATTTTAAATAACACTAGGGCAGGAGGGACGTGTATTAACAATAGTGTGCTCCATTACACGAATCATAATTTACCTTTTGGAGGGGTTAATAATAGTGGTATTGGTAAGAGTCATGGTTTTTTTGGTTTTAAGGCTTTTAGTAATGAGCGCTCTGTAATGAAACAACATACGTTTGCTGTTACGGAGTTGTTGTTTCCACCTTATAGTGGTTTTAAAGAGAAGCTGGCACGATTGACTATTAAGTGGTTTTAAGCTTTATTAAAATAATCCGATTGAATTTGCGCATTTATCCCATCCTGATATTTAGTTATACTAAACCATTGATGAATTGAGTAGCATCCTGTTTCGCCTTTTTTATTAACGGCAACATAACCGACCTGAAAATTCTTATAATTACTATTGGGTTTATTCACAATTCGGCCAATCGCTTCTTCGCATGCTTGTTGAGGTGATCTCCCTTGACGCATTAATTCAACGACTAAAAAACTACCCACTGTTTTTATAACTTCTTCTCCTAAACCTGTTGCCACACAACCACCAATTTCATTATCTATAAATAATCCGGATCCAATAATAGACGAATCTCCAACGCGTCCGCCTAGTTTATAAGCTAAACCACTTGTAGTACAAGCACCAGAAATGTCACCGTTTTTATCAATGGCCAACATGCCAATAGTATCGTGATTTTCAATATTAATAATGGGTTGGTATTTGGCCTCAACCTTCCATTTCTCCCATGCATCTTTTGAGGATTCTGTTAATAAATCTTCGGGTTTAAAACCTTTAGAAATGGCAAATTGTTTGGCGCCTTCTCCGGCGAGCATAACATGTGGTGTGTCTTCCATCACTTTTCTAGCGACTGAAACCGCATGCGTTATATTTTGAAGGTAAACCACAGAACCACAATTGCCATTTTTATCCATTATACTAGCGTCTAGTGTTACATGGCCTTCGCGATCGGGCAAACCACCTTTGCCAACGGTCTGTCCTTTAGCGTTGGCTTCTTCAATGCGACAACCTTGTTCTACCGCATCTAACGCATTTCCGCCGGCCTGTAAAATATCCATCGCTTTGGCGGTTGCGTTTTTAACATGCCAAGTTGCAACAACTAATGGTAGGTCATGCAAATTATTGATAGCTTCATTATTTTGTCCGGTCGTTTTTTGAGAAGCTATTTCTTCACAATTAACTAAAGAACTGCCCATGGCTAAACCAACTCCGGTTAAAGATGCTGTCTTTATAAATTTTCTGCGTTTCATGATGTGCTGTATTGTATTGGTAATGTCATTTTACTTTTAGTGCTATTTAAATCTCAAGAATGTTATATGCCTGTCATTATTTAATTGGCAGGTTCAAGGTTTTTACGGGAATTTCTATAACCATACCAAAGGATATAACCATACCAGACTTTAACAAAAACAAAAGCTGATTTAAAATTAATAATATCCGTGAAATAACCATAAAGTAGAGGGATAATTGCACCACCAACAATCGCTGTACATAAGATACCTGATGCTTTAAGTTTTAAATCTAAAATCAATGCATCTAATATAGTCAAATGCATTTCAAGAACGTCTTTGATGTGTTGCTTTTTTGATACTTCATAACGTGCTATTAAGACAATGTAATAGAAAAAAACTTAAAATAGTGAGCTCAAAACCTTTAACACTTTCATAAGATAAGTCGTTCGTCATATCCTTAAATTTGTAAACTCAAAAACATAACATGATTCGCTGGATACTATTTGCCATTTTATTTATAATAATTACGATTTATGGCTTTCAAGCTGTAAGAACAGTAACCAAGCAGACTTGGGTGTATTATTTGTTTTTTATTGTAGCCCTCATTGTTGCAGGTAATTTTATCTATCAGTTCGCCGCAGCCAATGAAGGTCGTGTTTTAACAACCTCTAAAAGTTTCGCCTTCGGGTTTTTATTGGCATTTATGGCATTCAATTTAGTATTGTTACCCTTTTTAATTGGTGAAGATATTATTAGAGGGATTATTGGGTTGTACGATAAATTTGTTACTAAAACCGATACATTTTATGTGCCATCGCGCCGAAAATTTGTGAGTCAAGTCGCTTTAGGATTGGCGGCAATCCCATTTTCTTCTTTATTGTATGGTATGTTTAAGGGGAAGTATGATTTTAGAGTTCTAAAATACACCCTTCATTTTGAAGATTTACCAGAGGCTTTTGATGGGTATAGACTCACTCAAATTAGTGATATTCATTCGGGTAGTTTTGATAATCGCGAAAAAATAGAATACGCTGTAGATTTAATTAACGAACAAGAATCTGATGTGTTATTATTTACAGGCGATATGGTTAATAATAAGGCTTCAGAAATGTTGCCTTGGATGGATACCTTTGGAAGGCTGAAAGCGAAAGATGGTAAATTTTCGGTTTTAGGAAATCATGATTATGGAGATTATGTAGATTGGAATTCACCTAAAGAAAAAGCCCAAAACCTTGAGGATTTAAAAACAATACAAAAAGATATCGGTTTCGATTTATTATTAAACGAAAGTCGATATCTTGAAAAGGACGGTCAACGATTAGCCTTAATTGGAGTAGAGAATTGGGGCAAAGGAGGTTTTAAAAAAGCAGGTGACTTAGAAAAGGCCTCATCACAAATTAAGGCCGATGATTTTAAAATATTAATGTCGCACGATCCAAGTCATTGGGAAGCACAGGTGATTAATGATCCATATCACTATCATTTAACGTTAAGTGGACATACGCACGGCATGCAATTTGGGATTGAAATTCCAGGTTGGATAAAATGGAGTCCTGCAAAATGGAGATACAAACAATGGGCAGGAATCTATACTGAATTAAACCAGCATATCAATGTTAATAGAGGTTTTGGTTACCTAGGCTATCCAGGACGAGTTGGTATTTGGCCAGAAATCACAGTGATTGAGCTCAAAAAAGGGTCTAAAAGTGCATAATTGTAAAGAATTGCTTATTTTTATGAAATGAGTATCTAATTTGTAATGGATTACTTTTTGAATTGTATGCAAATTTGAAGTGCTTATATCTTTGACTAAAACTATAACGTATGTCAAAATTTGGAGAATTAATAGATGTTGAAATACCAGTACTTCTAGATTTCTACACAGAATCTAATAATCAATCTATAGCTATGCATCCTATTCTAAGGGATGTTGCAGCAGCATTAGGCGATAAAGCCAAAGTGATTAAGATTGATGTAGATAAAAATAAAGATCTTGCAGAAGCATTGCGTGTTAAAGGTTTGCCAACCTTAATCATCTACAAAGGAGGTGAAATGAAATGGCGTCATAGTGGAGAACAAGATGCTGATACGTTGATTGGTATTATCCAAGAATACATATAAACACCAACGAAAGTAGGTGTTTCATCTTATGAAGACAACGTTCAATTTTTACTAAATTTCTTTTGGCGCTGGTTTTTAATAAATGTATCTACCTTGTAAGATTTTTAAAACCTTTTTGTGTATTAATTCAAACCTTTAAAAACAAACCCTCTTTCGCTAAAATATTCTAAAACTTTAGGGAGTACATGTTTTAAATTAGGCGAAGCTTTCACGCTATCGTGAAACACAATAATACTTCCTTCTTTGGCTGTTGAAGTTACATTTTTAAGACAAGCAGATTCAGATACTGATGCATCCCAATCATAAGATAAAACATCCCATAAAACAATTTTATAGCCTAGTTTTTGGAGTTGTTTGCTCTGTTTAGAGTTAAACTTACCGTATGGAGGACGGAATAAACTCAAATTCCATTGTTGATCGTTTAGTGTATTGGTGTTTAATGTTTGGATTTTAGAATGTATTAATGATTGTGTTTTCTCAACATCATCAAGATAATCCGCTGTTTTGTGCTTCCAACCTTTTAAATGATTGTAAGTATGGTTTCCGATGGTATGACCTTTTGAAATAATATTTTTGAAAATCTCAGGATATTTTTCAATATTATTTCCAATACAAAAGAAAGTGGCTTTAGCATTATGACCTTCTAATTTTGAAAGTACCCAATCCGTAATTTCAGGAGTTGGACCATCATCAAAGGTTAAATAGAGTTCTTTGTTTTTGGTATTGATATTCCAGATAAAATTTGGGAACACTAATTTTACAAACCCTGGCGTTTTAGCTGGAATAATCTGCATACCTTATTAATCCTCTGGCGCTATTAAGTCTATGGTATCCTTAATGGCTTCTATATCTATATCATTTGGTATTTCTGGTAACGCATCTTCACTATAGCGATTCATAAGTTCATCAAATAAACTCAAATAACTATTAAAGGTTTTGGTCTCCTGTAAGGCAAATTCTTTATCGTTGTAAATTACTAAAATATCTATCAAAGCTCTGTAGCGTTGTATGTCTAAGTAAATATCTTCACCAACCAATCGTTCTTGGTTTTCTAAAGAAAGACTACTGTAATACACTAAGTTTTCTTGATATTTTTTAGCCACATCTTTGTAGAGTGCACGTCCTTTTTCAAGGTTTCCTATTTCATAATATGCACTCACATACGGTTCTAATAATGAATAAAAACCAAATTTGTCTACAGGCATTTTTTCCATAGCGATGTCGGCTATTTCTTCAGCTTTATCTAATTCCTTATCATTAATAAGTTGCTCAATTAAACGCGCTAAGTTTCCTCTGTAGGTAATGCCGTTTCTTCTAGTTTCGATGTCGTAGTAGATATCATCACCACTGCCTCCCCATTTCCAGTTCTTCACCATATTGTACATAAGGTTTGGATCTACACGTCCCATGTCATAAGGATTAGCTTTATCTACTGGTGTTTTAATTGGCACGAGTTTATAGCACATACCATCAAGCTGTAAATAGTCTTTTAGCCAAATATAGTCTTCAGCTCCAAAGGCACCTCCTGTAAAATATATAGGGCGCTCCCAATTATTGTTCGCAATGATATCTAACATTAAAAGACGATTTTTATATAAATAACTACCTTCAATTTGCGTGTATAAGTTATCTTCTATTTTATCGGCATCTTTTTGCTTAACCACTCCATTTTTTAGTACCATTTCCTTATTTACAGTAATACTAATATTACGTGTTGGGAAATAATTAGAGTTTAATAAATGCTTTGGATACTGGCTAGGATCTTCACCTTGCATTTCAACTACATGTTTAAACTTAGTATCAGGGCGTTCACTTGAAATAAAGTCCATAAATCGTTTAATATCTATAGTGTCTTTAGTAATCTCCCTTCTAATAATTACATCTCTTGTGCCACCGCGATATTGGTTGTGAGTAAGTTGTGAAGGAATAGGGTCACTGTCGTAAGCCTTACGTTTCATTTGATCGATGTACCAATCCGTTTGGAATAAACTGGTATTCACCACGCGCACGTCTGTACGTACCCCTTCAATCTCTTGTAAATACCACAACGGGAATGTGTCGTTGTCTCCTATGGTAAAAAGAATTGCGTTTGGCGCACACGATTCTAAATACTTTCGAGCCATAGAATTGGTTGTGTATTTTCCTGAACGATCGTGATCATCCCAATTATTTGCTGCTAAAACTCCAGGTACGATAACAAGACAAGCCAATGTTACGACAGGAGCTAAAAGTTTCGTGTTTAATTTAGATTTTAATAGGTCATAAATAGCATAAACACCAAAACCAATAAAGATTGCAAAGACATAGAATGAACCTACTACAGAATAATCACGTTCTCTAGGTTCAAAAGGTCTTACATTGGTGTAAAACTGAATAGCTAAGCCTGTTAGTAAAAAGAACACTAAAAGTACCCAGAAACGTTTTAAATCGGAATACATCAAGAAAAAGAAACCAATAAGGCCTAATATTAATGGTAAGAAATAATAGGTGTTTCTCGCTTTGTTTTCCAAAACATCAGTTGGTAAATTATCTTGAGACATACCGATGTGCATCGAGTCAATAAAGTTTATACCCGAAATCCAATTACCGTTTTTATGGGTGTATCGTCCTTGGATATCATCTTGTCGTCCTGTGAAATTCCACATAAAATAACGCCAATACATGTAACCAAATTGGTATTGAAACATGTACATAATATTGTCCATGAAGGATGGTTTTTCAATAATCAAATACTGTTGACCGTAACGTTTTAAAAACTGATTATAACCTTCGTAATCTATTTCTCCATTGGCCACACGCATTCTGAAGTCATTGACGAGTTGATCAAATTGTTGTTTTTCTCCAAGGGCATATTGTGCCGATTGCTCTTCAGTTAAGCCAGCGTTCATAGCTTCATTGTAGGCACGGGTTTGCAAGCTTGGATCAACTTTAAAGTCAATTAAGCCTGTAAACATCATGTAGTTTTCAGCATGCTCTGAACTCCACATTCTAGGTAAAATTGAAGCGTGTTCGTGGTTGTAGTTTTGCTTACTTTTTTCCCAATCATTTATAATAACGTATTTTCCTGCTTCATCATCGCGTTCATAATTCTTTTTATCATCAATAAACGGTTCATCTTTATCGGCACCAGAATATACTTCTGTAAAAAATGGACCATAGAATAAATGTGTTTCGGGATATTGTTCTAAGTTATAATACGCTAATAGTTCTCTCGCATCCGAAGGGTTATTTTCGTTAATTACCACTTGTGCATTCGCACGAATAGGAAGCATCATCCAAGACGAAAATCCGATAAAAATAAACATTAAGCACAGGACTAGTGTGTTAATATGTTTTAAGCCTTTTTTTTGCGTGTAGTTCAAACCAAAATAAAATAACGCAATAACCATTATACCTGTGATGATAGTTCCTGAATTAAATGGTAAACCAATGGAGTTTACGAAAAACACTTCTAAATAACCAAAGAGTTTTAAGGTTGAAGGCAATAATAATTTGAATATAAAAAGTAAAATGGCAGCTGAAGCTATATTGGCAATGATGAAGTTTTTAACCGTAATGGTTTTGTGATTCTTAAAATAATAGAGCAGACCAATCGCAGGAATGGTTAATAGCCCCATAAAGTGAACTCCAAAAGATAGTCCAATAACAAAAGCAATAAGAATTAACCAGCGGTTACCTCGTGGTTCGTTCATGTCGCGTTCCCAACGTAAACCTAAATAAAATAAGACCGCCATAATTAACGTAGCCATAGCGTAGACTTCCGTTTCAACGGCATTAAACCAAAATGAATCCGTAAATGTAAAGGCTAAACTACCCACTAAAGCACTTCCTAAAATAGCATAGGCTTTACTCGTGTCTTTATCTTCATTGTATTTGGTGAGTTTTACAAGCAGTAAAGTAATCGTCCAAAACATAAAAAGAATGGTAAATGCACTTGCAACACCACTCATCATGTTCATTATGGCACCAATCTGTGAAGGTTCTAAAGCAAACATTGAGAAGAACGCTCCTAACATTTGAAAAAGAGGAGCTCCTGGTGGATGGCCGACTTGTAATTTGGAAGAGGTTAAAATATACTCTCCAGCATCCCAAAAACTAACGGTTGGTTCTATAGTTAGTCCGTAAACTACAACTGCTACTGTAAAAACAGACCATCCTAAGATGTTGTTCCACTTTTTAAAGTTAAAATCTTTCATGAAAACGTTGCTTATTAATGCTGGCGAATTTACTAATTAATCCCTAAAAGCCTACATTTTTAAGTTAACGTTAAGTATTTTAAAAAATTTTCTTCTTTTTTTTTGTCAAAGTAAAACTTTGTATTAAATTTGCACCCTCAAAATGAGAGATTGGCCTATGGTGTAACTGGCTAACACATCTGTTTTTGGTACAGAAGAGTCTAGGTTCGAAACCTAGTAGGCCAACCAAAGTTTAAATCCTAATTCGTTATTCGAGTTAGGATTTTTTTTGTTTAAGTCGTATGTGTAGTGAGTTGTGTAGATTATGCTGAGAGGAGTTGAAGTAAAATCTAAAACCCTAAAGGAAGAGATACATTGAATAGTCTAATTTTTATTATCTTGTTTTACTAAGTGCACTCGAAATACATTTTTACTAAAAGTTTTAGGTTTTTAGACTGTCTTAAAAATGAAAAAGAGGATTGCTTTTGAAACATCCTCTTTTGTTTAGTGTGAAAATCTAAAACTTATTTTCAAAACTTAATAAATTAAGTCTTGATTCTTTACTCTATAAATTGAAGCAATTTAAATCTTGAAAGTAATCACAGGTCTATTTGCATGATTAACTAAATCTTCACTGATACTGCCATTAAAGAAGTGAGCTATACCTTGTCTGCCATGTGTACTAATTCCAATAAGGTCTGCATCTATGTCTTTGGAGAAATTTAAAACACCTTGTTCAACGGTATTGTCGTTGTGTATTGTAATCGTATAATTATCAAAATCTTGTCCGCAAATAAAATCATTGACTCTTGACTTCGCTTCATACGACGTCATAAAATTGCTAGACGTAATTACCAGCAATAAATGAATTTTTGATCCAAATGCTTTTGCAAATTTTACAGCTTGTTTATAAGTTTCTTTATTGTCATTTTTAAAATCTGAAGCAAATACAAAATTAGATACTTTGAAGTTGTGATGCTCATTTTTTATAACTAGTACAGGTACTTCGGAAGAGCGAACCACTTTTTCTGCATTAGAACCCACGAACATTTCTTTTATGCCTGTCGCACCATGAGAACCCATAACAATCAAGTCAATATTGAACTCTATACAAGAATTTTTAATTTCATTAAAAGTTATATCTGCCTTTACGGTTTCATGGACGGTAATGTTTTGTAAATAGTCTTGTGCCATGAGATCTTCAAACCTTTTTCTTGCTAAATTCATGAAAAATAAAGTTTCAGGAATATCACTTTGGGCATGTCCAGGATCTGTTTGTTGCATGGGAATTTCTATCATATGCAATAAATATATCTCTGCGTTGTGAGTCTTAGCAATCATCGCTGCTACTTTTAAAGCATTTTCTGCTTGCTCTGAAAAATCTGTTGGAACTAATATTTTATTCATGTTTATTTGTTTAGTTAGTCTTTCTAAATTTAAGAAAATAAATCCATATGACATAGCTTGGGTAATTTAATATAAAAGTCGTATATTTGCACCGTTATTTACTAAAAATGAATAAGCGAGAGGACGAAAAGTCCTCTCTTTTTATATCAAGAAATGATTAAGAAAATAGTAGAAGACTTATTACAAACGGCATTAGCAGAAAGACAAGATTTGTTCTTAATAGATTTTTCTTTGTCTGGAGATAACGCCATAAAGATTGTAATAGATGGTGATAATGGTGTCTTAGTAGAAGACTGTATGTTTATAAGTAGAGCCATTGAACACAATATTGACAGAGAAGAGCACGATTTTTCTCTAGAAGTTTTATCATCTGGTGCAGCAACTCCGTTAATTTTACCAAGACAGTACAACAAGCATATTGGTAGAAATTTAGAAGTAAAGACTTTAGATAATCAAGAAATAGAGGGAGAGCTCACAGAAGTGAACGAAGCTGACGTGGTTTTAAGTTGGAAAGCTAGAGAGCCTAAACCCGTTGGGAAAGGAAAAGTAACAGTGGCCAAAACAGCAACTATTACTTTTGATAATATTAAAGAAGCGAAAGTTAAAATAAAATTTTAATTCATATCAATATATGGAAAATATAGCGTTAATTGAGTCATTTTCAGAGTTTAAAGACGACAAATTAATAGATAGAGTTACGCTAATGGCGATTCTTGAGGATGTATTACGTAATGCTTTAAAGAAGAAGTATGGTGATGACGATAATTTTGATATTATTATAAATCCAGATAAAGGAGATTTAGAAATCTGGAGAAATCGTATCGTTGTTGCAGATGGTGAGGTTGAAGAGCCTAATCAAGAAATTGAATTATCTGAAGCTCAGAAAATAGAGCCAGATTTTGAAGTTGGAGAAGATGTTGCAGAAGAAGTAAAATTAATTAATCTTGGAAGACGTTCAATTTTAGCGTTAAGACAAAACTTAATTTCTAAGATTCACGAACACGATAACACTAACATCTACAAGCATTTTAAAGAGCTTGAAGGTGAAATTTATACGGCAGAAGTTCATCACATTCGTCACAGAGCAATTATTTTGTTAGATGACGATGGAAATGAAATTATACTTCCAAAAGACAAACAAATTCCTTCGGATTTTTTCAGAAAAGGAGAAAATGTAAGAGGAATTATTGAAAGTGTTGAATTAAAAGGAAGCAAGCCAGCAATTGTAATGTCTAGAACATCTCCTGTATTTCTTGAGAAATTATTCGAACAAGAAATACCAGAAGTTTTTGATGGCTTAATTACGGTTAAAAAAGTAGTACGTATTCCTGGTGAAAAGGCGAAAGTAGCAGTAGATTCTTATGATGATAGAATTGATCCTGTTGGAGCTTGTGTTGGTATGAAAGGTTCTAGAATTCACGGTATTGTACGTGAGTTAGGAAACGAGAATATTGACGTTATTAACTACACTAATAATGTTCAACTTTTTGTAACAAGAGCATTAAGTCCAGCCCGAGTAACTTCTTTGAAATTAAACGAAGAAACAATGCGAGCTGAGGTGTTATTGAAACCAGAAGAAGTTTCTAAAGCCATTGGTAGAGGTGGTCACAATATTCGTCTAGCTGGTCAGTTAACAGGTTACGAGATTGATGTATTTAGAGAAGGTGCAGAAGAAGATGTAGAATTAAAAGAATTCTCTGATGAAATAGAGGGTTGGGTAATTTCTGAATTTAGCAAAGCTGGCTTAGATACTGCAAAAAGTATTTTAGAGCAAGATATTGTTGATTTAGTGAAGCGTACAGATTTAGAAGAAGAAACAATCTTAGATGTTATTAGAATTCTAAGAGAGGAATTTGAAGAATAATACCAAAAAAATATTAAAAATGATTTGTAATATTTCATTTTTAGATTTAATTGGTATCATATTAATTTTTATTTAAAATTAATATATAATATATTTAAGTATTTTACAGGCAGTTTATGGCTCAAATGACAAGATTAAACAAAGTATTAAGGGAATTAAATATCTCAATAGATCGTGCTGTGGATTTTTTAGAATCCAAAGGTGTGGAAATTGAGAAAAGCCCTAATACTAAAATTTCGGAAGAGGTTTACAACACGCTTTCTGATGAATTTCAGACAGATGCATCTAAGCGTGAAAAAGCTCAAGAAGTAAGTGAAGCAAAACTTAAAGAAAAAGAAGAGCTTCGCGAACAAAGAGAACGCGAAATTGAAGAGAAGCAAAAGCAGAAAGCCGAAAGGGAATCTGTGGTTAAGGCTAAAGCTGAGTTAAGTGGACCAAAACAAGTTGGTAAAATTGACTTAGATAACAAACCTAAAGCTGAAAAGAAGGAAGACCCTAAAACTCCAGAAGTTAAGGAAGAACCTAAAGCTGAAAAACCAGAGGTAACGTCTGAAATACCTAAGGAAGCGCCTAAAGCTGAAAAACCAAAGGAGACTGAAAAAGTTGAAAAGGTAGAAAAGCTTGAAAAAGTTGAAAAAACAGAGGCGGTAGACAAAGTTGAAAAAGTAGAGAAGGTTGAAAAAGTAGAGAAGGTTGAAAAGGCTGAACAAACTGAAAAGACCAAATCGAAAGAAGAGACTAAAAAAGAAGAAACTCCTGCAACTCCAAGTGCGCCAGTAGAAGAAACGCTTAAGACACAATACAAAAAACTTACTGGACCGGTTACTACAGGTAAAAAAATTGATTTATCTCAATTTAATAAGCCTAAGAAGAAAAAAGTAGAAACAGCTAAACCTGGTGATGCTAATAAACGTAAAAGACGTAGAATTAGCAAAACGGGTGATACACCTGGTAAGCCAAACTTCGATAATAAAAGAGGTGCACCAAGAGGTCGTGGCGGTAATGCTGCAAGGCCAAAAGTTGTTAAAGAAGAGCCAAGTGAAGAAGATGTTCAAAAACAAATCCGTGAAACTTTAGAAAAGCTTCAGGGTAAATCTAATAAAGGTAAAGGAGCAAAATACCGACGAGATAAAAGAGATCAACACCGTCAACAAACGGAAATCGATCAAGAAATTGCAGCAGCAGAAAGTAAAACTATTAAGGTTACTGAGTTTGTTACTGTAAGTGAGATGGCGACGATGATGGAAGTTGGTGTAACGCAAGTTATTTCAGCATGTATGTCTTTAGGTATGATGGTAACCATGAACCAAAGATTAGATGCGGAAACCTTAACTATTGTTGCAGAAGAATTTGGTTTTGATGTTGAATTTATCAAAGCAGATATCGAAGAATCTATTGTGGTTGTTGAAGATGACCCAAAAGATTTAGTAGAAAGAGCGCCAATCGTTACCGTAATGGGTCACGTAGATCATGGTAAAACATCACTATTAGATTATATACGTAAAGAAAATGTAATTGCAGGTGAATCTGGTGGTATTACACAGCACATTGGTGCCTATGGAGTACAACTAGAAAACGGACAAAAAATAGCATTCTTAGATACACCAGGTCACGAAGCCTTTACAGCGATGCGTGCTCGTGGTGCTCAAGTAACAGATATAGCGATTATTGTTGTTGCTGCGGATGATGCTATAATGCCTCAAACGAAAGAAGCGATTTCTCATGCACAAGCTGCAGGAGTACCAATCGTATTTGCGATTAACAAAATTGATAAGCCAGATGCAAATCCTGAAAAAGTAAAAGAAGGATTAGCACAAATGAATCTTTTAGTAGAAGATTGGGGAGGTAAAATTCAATCTCACGATATTTCTGCTAAACAAGGTACAGGTGTTAAAGAATTATTAGAAAAAGTATTATTAGAAGCTGAACTTTTAGAATTAAAAGCAAACCCTAATAAAGCAGCAAGTGGAACAGTAGTAGAAGCTTATTTAGATAAAGGTAGAGGTTATGTATCAACCATATTGGTACAAGCAGGTACATTAAAAGTTGGTGATTACGTTTTAGCAGGTAAGAATAGTGGTAAAGTAAAAGCCATGCAAGATGAGCGAGGACAAGATGTTAAAGAAGCTGGTCCCGCAACTCCGGTGTCTATTCTAGGTTTAGATGGTGCTCCACAAGCAGGTGACAAGTTTAATGTCTTTGCAGATGAGCGTGAAGCAAAACAAATTGCAACTAAGCGTGCACAGTTGCAGCGTGAACAATCTGTTAGAACACAACGTCATATTACTCTTGATGAAATCGGAAGACGTATAGCTCTTGGTGATTTCCAAGAATTGAATATTATCCTTAAAGGTGATGTGGATGGTTCTGTAGAAGCATTAACAGATTCTTTCCAAAAATTATCTACTGAAGAGATTCAAGTAAATATTATACATAAAGGTGTTGGTGCCATTACAGAAAGTGATGTATTATTAGCAACAGCGTCTGATGCTATTATCGTTGGATTTAATGTGCGTCCTGTTGGAAATGCAAGAATGATTGCTGATAAGGAAGAAATTGATATCAGAACTTACTCAATTATCTATGCGGCCATTAACGATCTTAAAGATGCTATGGAAGGTATGTTATCTCCAGAAGTTAAAGAAGAAGTTACAGGTACTGCCGAAATTAGAGAAATCTTTAAAGTTTCTAAAATTGGAAACATTGCAGGGTGTATGGTAATGAATGGTAAGATCTTTAGAAATTCTGGAATCAGAATTATTAGAGACGGTGTTGTTGTTCATACAGGTACATTAGAAGCTTTAAAACGATTTAAAGATGACGTGAGAGAAGTTGCTAAGGGTTATGACTGTGGTATGCAAATTAAAGGCTATAACGACATTAAAGAAGGTGATGTAATTGAAGCATTCCAAGAAGTAGAAGTGAAGAAAAAGTTGAAATAACAACTATAACATTTATAGAAATAAAAAAACCGACAAGTGATTGTCGGTTTTTTTTATGGGATAAAATGAAGTCTTATTGTTCTATTTTTGGTTGAAGTATATTAGCGTACATATAGTTTTCCTTAATCTTAACTAAAGCGCGGTCAGCTTCAAGTCTAGTAGAAAAATTGCCAACCCAAACCTTGTAATTGGGCGTATTCCAAATAATCTCTGTAGGCCATTCGTCATAGGTGTTTAAGAAATTTTCTTTTTCACGCTGGGCATTATCAATATCGATACTTTGATATACTTGTATTTTATAAACCTTTGTGGTTTTAATATCCTTTTTATATTCTAGTAATTTATCAATATCACTATCCTGACTAACATTAACAACACCTTGTTGTGCGTTTAATGTGGCAGTAAGACCAAAGCCAATGATTAAAAGTGCAAAAGTTCTATTTTTTATTTTCATAAGTTCAAATTATTAGACAAAGGTAAAACATTCAATTTAACATGTACCAAATTTTTTAAGGGACATTTCTATTGTAATCAATTGCTCTTCAAGCGGTCGATAAATGGGTAACGAATATTCGCATATTAAATTTTAAAAAAGTTATTTAGAATTGGTATAAATTATCTATTAACACTTCTCTAAGATTTTCAAAATCGACTTTAAATGTTACTTTTGCCAGAGTTTTTATAACATCTTTTTTCACTTTTTGAATGAAAAAATCGTACCAAAGTTTAGAAGATAATCCAACTTATAATATGAAACAGGTGATTTACTGTAGTTTAACCTCAAAGATTTTTAGTCTTTGTCTTGTTCTATTGCTTTCTTTTTCAACCTCCCTTATAGCTCAAGACGGTGATCCAGTAAATGGAAAATCGCTCTTTAATTCTAATTGTGCAGCATGTCATAAGCTAGATAAGCCAATGACGGGTCCAGCTTTGCGTAACGTAGAAGCTAGATTAGGGGATGAACAAGGTTTAGATAGAGCATGGATTAGTGCTTGGATTAGAAATAGCGCGTCAGTTATTAAATCTGGTGATGCTTATGCAAATAAATTATTAGCTGAGTGGAACAATGTGCCTATGACTCCTTTTCCGCAGTTAGGTGATCAGGATATTGCTGATATCTTAGCTTATACGGCTGCACCGAAACCAGAACCTCCTGTGACAGCAGGTGCTGTTGAGGGAGTTCCTGTGCAAGGAAGTGGAATATCTAACGATTTAATTCTTGGTGCACTAGCATTATTATTTGCGTTATTAGCAATGGCTTTATTTTTAGTGAATAAAACATTGAATCGTTTTGCTGAAGCTAAAGGAATCGATGTTATTGCTGAGAATAAAAGAACACCATTGTGGAAAGCTTTCGCTCAAAATCAATTTTTAGTATTGGTTACAGCTGTGGTCTTTTTGTTAGCTAGTGGTTATTTTGTATATGGTTACTTTATGCAAGTTGGTGTAGATAAAGGTTACGAACCAGTGCAGCCAATTCATTATTCGCATAGAATACACGCTGGAGATAATGGAATCGATTGTAAATATTGTCACTCTTCTGCAAGAGTGAGTAAAACATCTGGTATTCCTTCGTTAAATGTGTGTATGAATTGTCATAAATCAATTTCAGAAGTATCTGAGGATACCTTTGCAGAAGGGATGGGTGAACATAGTGTAGACTACAACGCTGAAATTCAAAAATTATATGATGCTGTAGGTTGGGATGGAACTGGTTATACTGGTGAATCACACCCTGTAAAATGGATACGTATCCACAACTTACCTGACTTTGCTTATTTTAATCACTCTCAACATGTTGAAGTTGGAGGTATTGAATGTCAAACTTGTCATGGTCCTGTTGAAGAAATGGAAATCATGTATCAGCATGCTCCTTTAACTATGGGATGGTGTATTAACTGTCACAGAGAAACTAACGTAAAAGTTAAGGATAACGAATATTACACTAAAATTCATGAAGAATTATCTAAAAAGTATGGTGTTGAGGAATTGACAGTAGCACAGATGGGTGGTTTAGAATGTGGTAAGTGTCATTACTAAAACTCGCTTTTTGTAATTTCTGATACGTCAGTAAGCACTTAAAAGAGAAAAAAAACATAAAATTAAAAGAGTTAAATATTTAGATTGAATTTATTGAAGTTATAAAAGACTTTAATTTTAGGTTCGAAAATCGAAAATTATAAATAAACACTATGTCATCAAACAAGAAATACTGGAAAAGTGTTGAAGAGCTAAACGAAAATAGCTCTATTGTTGAGGCGCTTCAACAGAATGAATTTGTGGAAGAGATTCCTACAGACGATTTTTTGGGAGATAAAGAGTCTTTAGAATCTTCATCTACGTCGCGTCGTGATTTCTTAAAATACGTTGGTTTTAGTACAGCAGCTGCTTCTTTGGCGGCCTGTGAAGGACCTGTTATTAAATCCATTCCTTATATAGTACAACCTACTGAGATAATTCCGGGTGTTGCTAACTATTATGCAACTACGATTGCAGATGGTTTTGATTTCGCTAGTGTTTTAGTGAAGACAAGAGAAGGAAGACCTATTAAAATTGAAAATAACACGGATGCTGCAACAAACGGAACAGCAAATGCTAGAGTGAATGCTTCAGTTTTAGGATTGTATGATAATCTTAGGGTTAAATCACCAATGAAAGGTGAGTCTAAAATTTCTTGGGATACTTTTTTATCGGAAACAACTTCAAAATTAAAGGGACTTAATGGTAAACAAATTGTGTTGTTAACGCAATCTATGCCAAGTCCATCTACAAATAAATTAATTGCAGAATTCAAAGCTAAATATGGTAACGTAAATCACGTTGCTTATGATGCGGTTTCAGAATCTGCAACTTTAGATGCCTACCAAGCAAAGTATGGCTCAAGAGGAATGGCTAATTACGATTTCTCTAAAGCAATGACTATTGTTTCTGTTGGTGCGGATTTCTTAGGAGATTGGCAAGGTGGAGGTTTTGACTCTGCTTATGCTAAAAAGCGTATTCCAGAAAATGGTAAAATGTCTAGACATATTCAGTTTGAATCTAATATGTCATTATCTGGTGCTAACGCAGATAAGCGTGTGCCATTAACACCAAGTCAACAAAAATTAGCTTTAGCTAAATTATATAGTAGTATTACTGGAAATTCTGTAGGAAGTGTTAATCTTCCTGAAGCATTAGACAAAGCTGTTCAAGCTGCGGCTAACGAATTAAGTAAAGCAGGAAGTAATGCTGTTGTTGTATCAGGTATTCAAGATGTGAATGCTCAATCAACAGTTTTAGAAATCAATGAGCATTTAAGAAGCAAAGCTTTTGATCCTAAAACAACAATTAAAACAAGACAGGGAAGTAATAAAGCAGTAATGCAATTAGTTGCTGATATGAAAGCTGGTAAAGTTGGTGCCATCATTATGAATGGCGTTAATCCAATGTATACGTTGCCAAATGCTTCAGATTTTGCTGAAGGTCTTGCGAAAACAGATTTATCTGTTGCATTCTCAATGAAACAAGATGAGACGTCAACAAATTGTCAATACATAGCAGCTGCACCTCATTATTTAGAATCTTGGGGAGATGTTGAGTTAAAAGCTGGTCATTATTCAATGATGCAGCCAACAATTCGTCCTTTATTTGATACTAAGCAGTTTCAAGAAGTATTAATGAGTTGGACAGAAACGTCTGGAACTTATAGAGATTATTTAAAATCAGTTTGGTCACAAAGTATATTAAATGGGGCTTCATTTAATAAAGCCGTTCAAGATGGTATTTTTGTTGTAGGTACTTCTGGAAATGGAAGCGGCTCAACAGGATCTTCAACGACAACTGAATCGACTACAACTGAATTAAAAGATAAAAAAGATAGAACATTTTTAGGTGGTGTCATTCATGATGTTGCTGTAGGTGTAGGCATCAAAGAAGAAGATAAAGACGAATACACTACGTCTACAACATCAACGACTGTAAATAATACATCTGATACTGTGGGTGTCGCATCAGTATTAACTGGTGGTGCTGCAGCGAGAGCATTAGCACAAACGAAACCTACCGATGGTATGGAGTTGTCACTTTATACTAAAACAGGTATGGGTGATGGTCAACAAGCTAATAACCCTTGGTTACAAGAGTTTCCAGATCCTATCACAAGAACAACATGGGATAACTATTTAACGATTTCTCAAGCGGATGCTGATAGATTAGAGATAAAAAACTGGAATGTTGCTAATGGTGGATTAAATGGTAGTTATGCTAAAGTTTCGGTTAATGGAGCTGAAGCTGTTACATTACCTGTTATAATTCAACCAGGACAAGCAAAAGGTTCTGCTGGATTAGCTTTAGGTTTCGGTAGAACTTCAAAAGCTTTAAAAGATGAAATGAAAACCGGTGTTAACGCTTATCCGTTATACCAAGGTTTTAATTCTGTACAAAATATTACTATTGAAAAAGCTGCTGGTGAACATGAGTTTGCGTGTGTACAGTTGCATAATACGTTGATGGGTCGCGGTGACATTATTAAAGAAACGCGATTAGAAATTTTCAATACTTACGGTAAAGAACACGAAGAGCACGGTTGGAATAAAATTCCTAAAGTGTCTCTTAATCATATTGAAACTCCTGTAACATCTCCTGATGTTGATTTATGGGATGAGTTTGATCGTTCAGTTGGTCATCACTTTAACTTATCTATAGACTTAAATGCTTGTACGGGTTGTGGAGCATGTGTAATTGCCTGTCATGCCGAAAACAATGTGCCTGTTGTAGGAAAGTCTGAAATGAGACGTAGTAGAGATATGCATTGGTTGCGTATTGACCGTTATTATTCGTCTAATGATACTTTTGATAATGATCAAGCAGAAAAGCATGCAACTGATGGTTTAGGTTTCGGAGACTATGTATTTGGAGATAGAGAAGGTGACGGTTCGTTATCAACATTTGGTAGATTAGAAGATCCTGCAGATAACCCTCAAGTTGTTTTTCAACCTGTAATGTGTCAGCATTGTAATCATGCGCCTTGTGAAACGGTTTGTCCTGTTGCAGCAACAGTTCATGGTCGTCAAGGTCAAAACCAAATGGCTTATAATCGTTGTGTAGGTACTCGTTATTGTGCGAACAACTGCCCATATAAAGTACGTCGTTTCAACTGGTTCTTATATAACAAGAATGATGAGTTTGATTATTACATGAACGATGATTTAGGTCGCATGGTCTTAAATCCAGATGTTGTTGTAAGATCTCGTGGAGTTATGGAAAAATGTTCTATGTGTATTCAAAAAACACAAAAAACAATTTTAGACGCGAAACGTGATGGTAGAGAAATTAAAGATGGTGAATTTGAAACAGCCTGTTCAGCAGCTTGTGGAAATGGTGCAATGATGTTTGGTGATGTTAATGATGAAGCTAGTAAGATATCAGCATTAAAAGCAGATGACCGTATGTATCACATGTTAGAATACGTAGGCACAAAACCTAACGTAATTTATCAAACAAAGGTTAGAAACATATAGAAAGTAGTAAGTCCGAAGTTGGAAGTTAAGTTTCAATTTCAAATGAATAAAATAATTAAAGAAACAAGTATATAATTATGGCGTCTCATTACGAAGCACCTATTAGAAGACCTTTAGTCACTGGCGAGAAATCGTATCACGATGTTACATTAGATGTAGCAGGACCAGTGGAAGGCAAAGCCAACAGAGCATGGTGGATTGTTTTCAGCATTGCTTTAGTCGCATTTCTTTGGGGAATAGGTTGTATTATTTATACCGTATCTACAGGTATTGGAGTTTGGGGTCTTAATAAGACCGTAAACTGGGCTTGGGATATTACTAACTTCGTTTGGTGGGTTGGTATTGGTCATGCAGGAACATTAATTTCTGCAGTACTATTATTATTCCGTCAAAAATGGAGAATGGCAATTAACCGTTCTGCAGAAGCAATGACCATCTTTGCAGTTTTTCAAGCAGGATTGTTCCCAATTATTCACATGGGTCGTCCTTGGTTGGCTTATTGGGTATTACCAATTCCTAATCAATTTGGTTCGTTATGGGTGAATTTTAACTCACCTTTACTTTGGGATGTATTTGCAATTTCTACCTATTTATCTGTATCATTAGTTTTCTGGTGGACAGGTTTATTACCAGATTTTGCGATGTTAAGAGATAGAGCTGTTAAACCTTTTCAAAAGAAAATTTACGCTTTAGTAAGTTTCGGTTGGTCTGGAAGAGCAAAAGATTGGCAACGTTTTGAAGAAGTATCTTTGGTACTTGCTGGTTTAGCAACACCTTTAGTACTTTCTGTACATACCATTGTATCATTTGATTTTGCTACGTCGGTAATTCCAGGTTGGCATACAACGATTTTTCCACCTTACTTCGTTGCAGGTGCGGTATTCTCAGGATTCGCCATGGTAAATACACTTCTTATTATTATGAGAAAAGTATGTAACCTTGAAGATTATATTACAGTACAACACATCGAATTAATGAACATTGTAATTATGATTACAGGTTCTATTGTTGGTGTAGCTTATATTACAGAGTTATTTATTGCATGGTATTCTGGTGTAGAATACGAACAGTTTGCATTCTTAAACAGAGCAACGGGACCATACTGGTGGGCTTATTGGTGTATGATGACTTTTAACGTATTCTCTCCGCAGTTTATGTGGTTTAAGAAACTTAGAACAAGTATTATGTTCTCGTTCTTTATCTCAATTATTGTAAACATCGGAATGTGGTTTGAGCGTTTTGTAATTATTGTAACCTCATTACACAGAGATTATTTACCATCATCTTGGACCATGTTCTCTCCAACATTTGTGGATATTGGTATTTTTATCGGAACAATTGGATTCTTCTTTGTATTATTCTTGTTGTACGCACGTACATTCCCAGTAATAGCACAAGCCGAAGTTAAAACCATATTAAAATCTTCTGGTGAAAGTTATAAGATTATTAGAGATCGTGGTGATAGTTTGGTAGGTACTGGTGCAGATTCAAGAACATCTAATCCTATTGCTTTTAAATCTACAGCTTCAATAGAACAATCAGTAACAGAATTACCAAGTAGTAATGAAGAAAAGTTGAATAGTTTATTTGAAGGTATTGGTAAATTTGATGCTACAACACAAACAGCTGATAATTTACAAACCGTTAATGGTATTGGACCAAAAATGGAAGAAGTACTTAACAGTATAGGTATTTATACTTTCCTTCAGGTAAGTAAGATGACGAAAAAAGAATACGACTTGTTAGACTCAATCACAGGAACCTTCCCAGGAAGAGCAGAACGTGATGATTGGTCAGGACAAGCTAAAAATTTATTAAACAACTAATATAGTTTATGGAAGCTTCGAAAGTAATTCATGCTATTTATACAGATGATGATGTATTAATGTCTGCCGTTAAAACGGTGAAAGCAGAAAAACATCATATCGAAGAGGTATATACACCTTTTCCGGTTCACGGACTAGACAAAGCAATGGGATTAGCACCTACACGTTTAGCAATTACAGCATTTATATATGGCTGTATTGGTTTATCGGTCGCTTTTGCTATGATGAATTTTATAATGATTAAAGATTGGCCACAAGATATAGGTGGTAAACCAAGCTTTAGTTATTTAGAAAATATGCCTGCATTTGTTCCTATTATGTTTGAGCTAACGGTATTTTTCGCTGCCCACTTAATGGTAATAACATTTTACTTAAGAAGTAGAATGTGGCCATTTAAAGACGCTGAGAATCCTGACCCAAGAACTACAGATGACCATTTTTTAATGGAAATCGCAGTTCATAATAACGAAGAATCATTAACTAATTTGTTGAAATCAACAGGTGCTGTTGAGATAAACATTATTGATAAAGATGAAGATGCACATTAATATGAAGATAGCCACAAAATATATCGTAGTATTAGGATTATTGGTAAGTCTTGTATCTTGCCAAGAGAATTCTAGGCCAAACTATCAATACATGCCAAATATGTATGAACCGATTGGTTATGAAACTTATCAAGAATCAGACGCTTTTGAGAACGGTAGACAAGCTCAGTTACCAGCTGAAGGTTCAATACCAAGAGGAGATTTTATGCCTTTTGAGATTGAAAATACAGTTGAAGGGTTTATGTTTGCTAAAGCAAATTTAACGAATCCAATTGATGCTTCTGATATCGATTATGACAGAGGTGGAGAATTATACGGGATTTATTGTGGTATCTGCCACGGAAATAAAGGTGATGGTAAAGGTAAATTAGTATCTCGTGAAAAGATTCTAGGTGTACCTAGTTATGCCGATGTTGGTAGAGCCATTACAACCGGAAGTATTTATCATACTTTATATTATGGTAAAAATACAATGGGTTCTTACGCTAACCAATTGAATGAAGAAGAACGTTGGCAAGTTGTTGCTTATGTTGAGAAACTGAAGGCAGATTTAGAAAAATAAGATTTAGATAAAGATTATATAATGGAATATAAAATTTCAAATCGATTAAGAATAGGAGCAATCATTTTAATGATTTTAGGCGCATTAGGTGTTGGTTATGGCTTCATTGATTCTCATAAGTCTTTTGAGGATATCGAAACGATGCTAAGCGAAGAAACTCATCATGGTGAGGTTTCGGAAGTAGCTACTGTTGAGGAAGCTCATGGTGCTTCACATGCTGAAGATGATCATTCAGAGGGTGATCATGTTGATGAGCATAAAAAACATGTTGAGCACGTATTGCACCAAGTGCATAATAGACCTTGGTCTGCATTATATGTTGCAGGTTTCTTTTTCTTTATGATTGCTTTAGGTGTATTAGCATTTTATGCTATACAGCATGCAGCTCAGGCAGGTTGGTCGCCAGTATTATTTAGAGTTATGGAAGGTATTACATCTTATGTTTTACCAGGTGGAATAATAGTTTTATTGATTGCCTTTTTTGCCGATAGTCATGTGTTTATTTGGTTAACAGATGGAATTACTACTGAAGGGCACGAAAAATATGACGCGCTTGTAGCAGGTAAATCTGGTTGGTTAAATAAACCAGGATTCTTTATAAGAGGTATTATCTTCTTAGCAGGATGGTCGGCATATCAATACTTCTCAAGAAAATTCTCATTAGCACAAGACAATGCGGATATAAATGACAATAGTAACTTTAAAAAGAATTTCAGAATTTCTGCTGGTTTCTTAGTATTCTTCATTTATACCGAATCAGTAATGTCTTGGGATTGGATAATGAGTGTAGATCCACACTGGTTTAGTACTTTATTTGGATGGTATGTATTATCTGGTATGCTTGTTTGTGGTATTACGGTTATCGCTATGGTTACAATCTACCTTAAGTCTAAAGGTTTATTAGAGCATGTAAATGATAGCCATATTCACGATTTAGGGAAGTTTATGTTTGGTTTTAGTATATTCTGGACGTATTTATGGTTCTCTCAATTTATGTTAATTTGGTATTCTAACATACCTGAAGAAGTAACATACTTTATAACACGTATTGAAGACTATAATTTACCATTCTTTGGTATGGTAGCGTTGAATTTCATTTTCCCGCTATTATTATTAATGAATAGTGACTTTAAACGTGTAAATTGGTTTGTAATAATGACAGGAATCGTTATTCTTGGTGGTCATTATTTAGATATTTTCAATATGATTATGCCTGCAACAGTTGGTGACAGATGGTTTATTGGAATTCCAGAAATAAGCTCAATATTATTCTTTGCTGGCTTATTTATATTTTTAGTATTTACATCACTTGGTAAATATCCATTGTTAGCAAAAGGAAATCCATTTGTTAAGGAAAGTGAAAATTTCCATTATTAATTTTAAATAAGAACAGAAACGATAATGACTGCTTTATTAACAATTATAATTGTACTCTTTGTAGCTGTTGCCTTGTGGCAAATGGTAAAAATATTTGACCTAGCCCAGGTTGGAACGATTAACACGCAAATTGCGGATGATCACGACAACAAGATTAATGGTTACTTAATGATAGGTTTCTTAGTGTTTATCTACGTAATTACCATCTTGTGTTTTTGGTATATCGGAGATTTACCTCTTATGTCTAACGCGGCATCTGAACACGGTGTAGAAGTAGATAATCTTATGATTATCTCAATGGTGGTTATCTTTATAGTGCAAACAATCACACAATTTTTATTACACTATTTTGCTTATAAGTATAAAGGTGAGAAAGGAAGAAAGGCATTGTTCTATGCCGATAATAATACATTAGAGTTTATTTGGACGGTAATTCCTGTTATTGTTTTAGCTGGTTTAATCATTTATGGTTTATTCACTTGGAATGATATTATGAATGTGGACGAAGATGAAGACCCAATGGTTATTGAGTTATATGCACAGCAATTCAAATGGACGGCTAGATATAGTGGTAACGACAATGTTTTAGGAAAAGCAAACGTAAGATTAATTGACATTGATCGTGCTAATACATTAGGGGTAGACGAAGATGATCCAAATGCTCAGGATGACGTTGTTGTTTCCGAGTTGCATTTACCAGTTGGTCAACAAGTCGTATTTAAAATGCGTTCTCAAGATGTGTTGCACTCAGCTTATATGCCTCATTTTAGAGCTCAAATGAACTGTGTACCAGGTATGGTAACTCAATTTGCTTTTACTCCAACGGTGACTACAGCTGACATGCGTCAGAATCCTGATATGGTTGAGAAAGTTAAAAATATTAATGACCTTCGAAAAGAAAGAATAGTTGAGATTGAAGAATCTGGTCAAGAATTACTTTACGAATTTGATTACCTTTTATTATGTAATAAAATTTGTGGAAAATCGCACTACAATATGCAAATGAAGATTATTGTAGAAACTCAAGAAGAATTTGATGCATGGATGAAAGAACAAAAAACATTCCCAAATTCATTAAACTAACTAAGCTTTTAAGAAAAAGATAAACAGATTATGTCAGCAACAGTAGATACACACGGTCACGACGATGACCACGACGTACATCATCACAAAGAAACATTTGTAACTAAGTACATCTTTAGTATTGATCATAAAATGATTGCTAAACAGTATTTAATTACTGGTACGATAATGGGTGTTATTGGTGTTTTAATGTCTATTATGTTTCGTATGCAAATTGCTTGGCCAGAAGAGCCAAATGTATTATTTGAAGCGTTATTAGGTAAATGGGCTCCTGATGGAGTTATGGATGCGGATGTTTATTTGGCATTGGTAACAATACATGGTACCATTATGGTATTCTTTGTATTAACAGCTGGTTTAAGTGGTACGTTTAGTAACCTATTAATACCGTTGCAAATTGGAGCGCGAGATATGGCGTCTGGTTTTCTTAACATGGTGTCTTATTGGTTGTTCTTCTTATCATGTGTTATCATGCTAAGTTCTTTATTTGTAGAAGCTGGTCCAGCTGCTGCAGGTTGGACAATTTATCCTCCATTATCGGCATTGCCTATGGCTTCTGGTGGTTCTGGTTTGGGTATGACGCTATGGCTTATATCGATGGCTATTTTTATTGCCTCGTCGTTGTTAGGATCATTAAATTATATTGTTACAGTCATTAACCTTCGTACAAAAGGAATGTCTATGACAAGATTACCTTTAACAATTTGGGCGTTCTTTGTTACAGCTGTTATTGGTGTTGTTTCATTCCCAGTTTTACTTTCTGCGGCACTACTATTAATAATGGATAGAAGTTTTGGAACTTCATTCTTCTTATCAGATATATTTATACAAGGTGAAGTGTTACATTATCAAGGTGGTTCTCCAGTATTGTTTGAGCATTTATTTTGGTTCTTAGGACACCCTGAGGTATATATCGTTATTCTTCCAGCAATGGGATTAGTGTCTGAAATTATGGCATCAAGTTCTCGTAAGCCTATATTTGGGTATCGTGCTATGATTACATCAATTTTAGCAATTGCATTTTTGTCAACAATAGTTTGGGGTCACCATATGTTTGTTTCAGGTATGAATCCTTTCTTAGGTTCTGTATTTACATTTACAACATTATTGATTGCTATTCCTTCTGCAGTAAAAGCGTTTAACTGGATTACGACACTGTGGAAAGGGAATCTACAAATGAATCCAGCCATGCTGTTTAGTATTGGATTTGTTTCAACATTTATAACTGGTGGGTTAACAGGGATTATTCTAGGTGATAGCGCATTAGATATTAACGTACACGATACGTATTTTGTTATTGCTCACTTTCACTTAGTAATGGGTATTTCTGCTCTTTATGGAATGTTTGCAGGTATCTATCATTGGTATCCAAAAATGTTTGGTCGTATGTTAAACAAAAATCTAGGATATCTACACTTTTGGATAACGGCAGTTTGTGCTTATGGAGTATTCTTCCCAATGCACTTTATTGGAATGGCAGGTTTACCAAGACGTTATTATACTAATTCTAGTTTCCCATTATTTGATGATTTAGCAAATACTAATGTCATCATTACCATTTTTGCTATAATTGGTGGTCTTGCACAAATTATTTATTTATATAACTTCTTTACTAGTATGTTCTATGGTAAAAAAGCGGTGCAAAATCCATGGAGATCTACAACTTTAGAATGGACAACACCAGTAGAACATGTTCATGGAAACTGGCCAGGAGCTATTCCTCATGTTTACCGTTGGTCTTATGATTATAGTAAACCAGGACATGATGTAGATTTTGTACCTCAGAATGTTCCTTTAATGGAAGGGGAAGAGGAATTACAACATTAGTAAATTCCTGCGAAGTCAGGATTCTCATAATAAATTAAAAAAGACCTTTGGAAAGCTTATAGTTTCCAAAGGTCTTTTTCTTTATATTTGTTTAACACATTTGATTATTCTGAACATGGTTCAGAATCTTTTTTTATAACCTAAATGAGATTCCCACTGTCGTGGGAACTAAAGATGAACGAAAATCTAAATCCAAACACCGATAATTTCAGTCCAGAAGAACTAGATGTTGAAAAGAAATTAAGACCCTTAACGTTTGAAGACTTTACTGGTCAGGATCAGGTTTTGGAAAATTTATTGGTTTTTGTGCAAGCTGCAAATCTCAGAGAAGAAGCATTAGATCACACCTTATTTCATGGTCCTCCAGGACTTGGAAAAACGACTTTAGCTCATATTTTAGCCAACGAGTTAGATGTTGGTATTAAAGTAACGTCAGGACCTGTTTTAGACAAGCCAGGAGACTTAGCAGGTTTATTAACAAACCTTGATGAGCGTGATGTGCTTTTTATTGATGAAATCCATAGGTTGAGTCCAATTGTAGAAGAATATTTGTATTCTGCTATGGAAGATTATAAAATTGATATCATGATTGAATCTGGTCCAAATGCCAGAACCGTCCAATTGAGTTTAAATCCATTTACCTTAATAGGAGCAACTACACGTTCTGGGTTATTGACTGCTCCAATGCGTGCTAGGTTTGGAATTCAAAGTAGACTTCAATATTATAATACCGAATTACTAACCACAATTGTTCAGCGTAGTGCTACAATCTTAAATATGCCAATTTCTATGGAAGCCGCTATAGAAATCGCTGGTAGAAGTAGAGGTACACCTCGTATTGCCAATGCATTATTAAGACGTGTTAGAGATTTTGCTCAAATAAAAGGCAATGGAAAAATTGATATCGCCATTGCAAAATTTGCTTTAAAAGCATTGAATGTTGATGCTTATGGATTGGATGAAATGGATAACAAGATTCTAACGACCATAATCGATAAATTTAAAGGTGGACCAGTTGGTATTAGCACTATTGCCACGGCAGTTAGCGAAAGTACAGAAACCATTGAGGAAGTGTATGAACCATTCCTAATTCAACAAGGCTTTATAATGCGAACACCTCGTGGGCGTGAAGTCACGGAACAGGCATATAAACATTTGGGTAAAATAAAAGGACCGACGCAAGGAGGATTGTTTTAAAATCGTATAGATTTTTAGGCGCTAACTTGTTTTAAACTTAATTTAAATACCATTAATTATATATTGAAATCAGAAAGCAACATACCTACGGTTCCTTTAAGTCGATTTTTTAAACACTCTTTAGAGATTCTTAAAAACCCACTGCCTTTTCATCATCAAAATTTTGAAGCGCAAGGTGATGTTTTTAGATTAAAGATCGGATTTAAAAATAGTGTTGTCTTTGTTAGAGATGCGGCCTTTGCAGAATATGTACTTCAGAAGAATCAGAAAAATTATACCAAATCTAAAATCCAAACAGAAGATTTAGTAAAATATGTTGGTACCGGATTGTTAACTGCAGAAGGAGAGCATTGGAAGAAACAACGCAAACTCATTCAACCAGCCTTTCATAAAAAACAATTAGCAAATCTTTTAGATAGTATTAAAAATGCTATTCTTTCCGAATATAGCAAGATTACTACGAATGCTACTATAGACATATTTCCAATTCTTAATGACTTGGCATTTCAAGCCGTTGTAAAATCATTGTTTAGTAGTGCGGCTAACCAAGACGATATTAATCGGTTGCAATATATTACAGAAGCTGCACAAAAAATGTTAGTTAAAGAGTTACGCCAACCGTATTTGGGATGGTGGTTTAATGTGAGTGGAGAAATTCAAAAACACATTGATTTAACCGGCGAGGCACGACAAATACTAAAACGTATTGTCAACGAACGAAGAGCTTCTGAAGTAAAGGAAAATGATTTATTAGACATGCTGTTAGAGGCGAGATATGACGATGGTAATCCAATGGAAGAAGAGCAGCTCATTGATGAAATCTTAATTTTGTTTACGGCAGGTCATGAAACCACGTCTAACGCGCTCACTTTTATAACACAACTCTTAGCATTACATCCTGAGTGGCAAGAAAAAATACTAAAAGAACGGGATACAATTCTTTCAAATAGCGATGATTTAATGGACTTGGTAACCCAATCTAAAATTTGTCAGCAAGTTATAGAAGAAGGCATGCGATTGTATCCACCAGTATACTTTATAGACCGTGTAAATAAAGAAACAGATACTTTTAATGATTTGCATATAGAAGCTGGATGTAATCTTTTATTCTCGGTTTATGAAATGCATCGTCATCCTAAATTATGGGAACAACCCGATGCCTTTTTACCTGAACGTTTTAGTGAAGGTGGTCGTAAATTTTCATCTCACTATTTTCCTTTTGGAGCAGGTCCACGGAAATGTATTGGAAATAATTTTGCCATGTTCGAAATGATTATTGCGGTTTCAGAATTAGTGTCTAGTTTTAAAATAATTCCAGAGTTTGATGCTATTGATATCACACCATTAATTACCCTAAAGCCTAAAAATGCTTTTTTAAAGTTTGAAAAACGATAGTAGTGTTACACCATAAAGCTAAATACAGTGAGATGATTAAAGCCGAAGCCAAACGCCTCGGTTTTTTGTCTTGTGGCATTAGTAAGGCTGAATTCCTAGAAACCGAAGCTCCACGACTAGAAGCATGGTTAAATAAGAATATGAATGGTGAAATGCGTTATATGGAAAATCATTTCGATAAACGTTTAGATCCAACATTACTTGTTGAAGGTTCAAAAAGTGTGGTATCTTTACTGTTGAATTATTATCCGTCAGAAACTCAAACGGACGATTCTTATAAGCTTTCCAAATATGCTTACGGAAACGATTATCATCATGTCATAAAACACAAGCTAAAGTCATTATTGTATTTTATTCAAGATGAAATAGGAGAGGTTGGCGGACGTGCTTTTGTTGATTCCGCACCAGTTTTAGATAAAGCTTGGGCTGCAAAGTCGGGTTTGGGTTGGATAGGTAAACATTCAAATTTATTAACCCAACAAGTAGGTTCTTTTTATTTTATAGCCGAACTCATCATAGATTTAGAATTAGAATACGACCACATAACAACAGATCATTGTGGTACTTGTACTAAATGCATTGATGCTTGCCCAACCGAAGCCATTACAGAACCTTATGTCGTTGATGGTAGTAAATGTATTTCCTACTTCACTATAGAGCTTAAAGAAAATCTACCCTCAGAATTTAAAGGCAAATTTGATGACTGGATGTTTGGCTGTGATATTTGCCAAGATGTTTGTCCATGGAACAAGTTTTCAAAACCACATAATGAACCGTTATTTAATCCGCATCCTGAATTATTAGACATGACCAAAAAGGATTGGGAGGACATTACAGAAGATACCTTTAAAAAAGTGTTTCAGAAATCGGCTGTTAAACGGACGAAGTTTTCTGGTTTAGAGCGGAATATCAAGTTTTTGAAGGATTAGAATTTTTGGACTATCTTTTTAAAAGGTCTTTAAAACGGGTAAGAGTTCTTGATTTTTGGGCAAGTTGGTGCAGACCTTGCATTGATGAGATAAAAAAAGAAAAGGATTTTAAGGATAAATTAGCCATTGAAAAAAACGTAGAATGGATTTACCTCTCAATTGATAAAGATGTAGAGCGTTGGAAAAAACCGTCAAGCGAATTAAGCGAGTTTTTAAATGTAAGAAATCAATATTTAATATTAGGAGGAAAGAACACCTCTTTAGGTAAAGCCCTAAAAGTTGAATTTATACCACGATATGTCATTTTCAATACAAAAAATGACATTGTTTTAGATAATGCACCACGTCCTTCTGACACCCTCAACTTTAAAAAAATCATTCATGATATTAGTTTAAGAAGGTAAATTTTAACAAGTTAAAATAGTGAATTTGTGTTTTAACAAGGTTTTAAATAATAATTTATGAAAATTGTATAACATGTGCTTAAGAGTAATGTTTAACTTTGGACATTATAAATATTTATTATGATCGCCCCAAAGCCACACATAAATGAAGTACAACGCTTAAAGAATTTAGAATCCTATGACATCTTAGATACCATTCAAGAAATTGATTACGATAATATTACAGCCATTGCAGCAGAAATTTGCAATACTCCCATTGCACTCATTAGCCTTTTAGATGATAAACGACAATGGTTTAAATCGCATTATGGAACAGATGAAAGCGAGACACCTAAGGAGTATGCGTTTTGCGCTCATGCTATAAATGATGAACGCAACATATTTATTATTCAAGATGCTAGAACAGATGAGCGTTTTAAGAATAATCCATTAGTGACAGGAGATCCTAAAATTGTATTTTATGCAGGCGTTCCGCTTACTAGTGAAAATGGACTTCCGTTAGGGACCTTATGCGTTTTGGATGATAAGCCAAATTTACTGAGTCAGAGTCAACTAAAATCTTTGTCTGCACTCTCAAATCAGGTAATGAATTTATTAGAACTTCGCAAAAGCAAGTCGTTGTTAGACGTTGCATTAAAAGATTTAGAAGAAAAAAATAAAGAATTAGAGCGATTTGCATATATCGCTGCACACGATCTTAAATCTCCATTGATAAATATTGCTAGTTTAGCAGAATTATTCTTAGAAGACTATAAATTACAGATCGACCATGATGGTGTTGAATTGTTAGAAATGATAATTAAATCTTCAGACAACCTTAAAGAATTAATCAATGGACTTCTAGATTATAGTAGAAGTGACACCTTTTTAAAGCAAAAGAAAACCTACATTAATTTAGAAAAATTAAAATCAGAAATCGAAGGTCTATTTAATTTCGATCATAATCTTAAACTGGTTTTAAATTCATCTTTAACTCAAATAGAAACCAACAAAACAGTAGTCCACCATATTTTAATGAATTTGGTGTCTAATGCTATAAAATATAATGATAAGCCTCATGTTGAAATAGAATTCGGCGTATCTGAAACTCAAACGCATTATGAGTTTTTTGTAAAGGATAATGGGCCCGGAATTGCCACCAAAAATCACAATAAAATATTTAATATTTTTGAAAAAGTGGCTAAACAAGATAGATTTGGTCGTGTAGGAAATGGTATTGGTTTGGCGACAGTGAAAAAAATTGTTGAAAAGTCTGATGGCAAAATTACAATAGAATCTGAGTTTAACCATGGAGCTAAGTTCATTTTTACTTTGAAAAAATAAGTATCCCTACGTTTAAACAGATACGATAAAATAAGTGACTGTTACTTAATAGAAATTAAAAATCAACTCTAACAATTCTGATAAACAGAAGAATAAAAAACTAATCTAAGTTTAAATAGGAATTAGTATTATTTTTCAAAAGATGAGCTATTTCATTGTAAGGATTGTTAAATTTGAATATCCTAAAGATTAATCCAAAATGAGCAAACAAAGCAAACGTTTAGAAGCATTAGTATATCATGCTAAGCCAACTCCAGGTAAAATAAAAGTGGTACCAACTAAGAAATATGCGACACAACGCGATTTATCTTTAGCGTATTCTCCAGGTGTAGCAGAGCCGTGTTTAGAAATAGCTAAAGATGTAGAAAATGTCTATAAATACACAGCAAAAGGAAATCTTGTTGCCGTAATCTCCAACGGAACAGCAGTTTTAGGATTGGGAAATATTGGACCAGAAGCTTCTAAACCAGTGATGGAAGGAAAAGGTTTACTTTTTAAAATATTTGCCGATATTGACGTGTTTGATATTGAAGTTGATACCGAAGATATCGAAGCTTTTATAGCCACAGTAAAAAATATAGCACCAACATTTGGAGGGATTAACTTAGAAGATATAAAAGCACCTGAAGCTTTTGAAATAGAGCGTCGCTTAAAGGAAGAATTAGATATTCCTGTAATGCACGATGATCAGCATGGCACAGCAATAATTTCTGCAGCCGCTTTAATAAATGCCTTAGAAATAGCAGAAAAGAATATTGAAGATGTTAAAATAGTCGTTAGTGGAGCTGGAGCAGCTGCAATTTCTTGTACACGATTATATCAAGCCTGTGGTGCGATCCGTGAGAATATTGTAATGTTAGATAGCAAAGGTGTGATTAGAACGGATAGAGATAATTTAACGTCTCAAAAAGCTGAGTTCGCAACCGATCGTAAAATAAATACTTTAAGTGAAGCGATGGAGAATGCGGACGTATTCATAGGCTTATCGCAACCTAATATTGTTACGCCAGATATGCTTATATCAATGTCGGAAAATCCTATTGTGTTTGCCATGGCAAATCCTGTGGCCGAAATAGATTATCAACTCGCTAAGGACACTAGAGATGATGTTATAATGGCAACAGGTCGCAGTGATTATCCTAATCAAGTAAATAATGTGCTTGGATTTCCATTTATTTTTAGAGGAGCCTTAGATGTAAGAGCCACTAAAATTAATGAAGCTATGAAAATGGCAGCCGTTAAAGCCTTGTCTAATTTGGCTAAAGAATCGGTACCTGAACAAGTAAATATTGCTTATGCAGAAACAAAATTAACCTTCGGAAGAGATTATATCATTCCAAAACCTTTTGATCCTAGACTTATCGCAGTGGTGCCACCAGCTGTAGCCAAAGCTGCAATGGAAAGCGGTGTTGCTAAAGAACCAATTGAAGATTGGGAACGGTATAAAATTTCATTATTAGAACGTTTAGGTTCAGACAATAAGCTAGTTCGTATGTTATTGGGTAGAGCGAAAACGAATCCTAAACGTGTGGTTTTTGCAGAAGCAGATCAATTAGATGTTTTAAAAGCAGCTCAGATTGCTTACGAAGAAGGTATTGCGCATCCTATTCTTTTAGGAAGAAAGGAAACCATTTTGGAGTTGATGAAAGAAATTGAATTTGATGCGGATGTTCCAATTATAGATCCTAAATCGGATGAAGAGACCGAGCGTAAAAACCTCTATGCAAAAGCGTACTGGAAAAAACGAAAACGTCAAGGCGTTACCATCTATTCTTCTGAGAAAAAAATGCGCGAGCGTAATTATTTTGCTGCCATGATGGTAAATGAAGGAGATGCTGATGCGCTTGTTACAGGTTATTCTCGTAATTACCCGTCTGTTGTTAGACCTATGTTAGAGCTAATTGGGATGGTAGATGGAGTTACTAGAGTGGCAACTACTAACGTAATGATGACACAAAGAGGACCAATGTTTTTAAGTGATACCTCTATAAATATAGATCCTTCAGCTAAAGATTTGGCTAAAATTGCACGAATGACATCGCGTGTATCAAAAATGTTCGGAATAGAGGCCGTAACCGCTATGATTTCGTATTCTAACTTTGGGTCTTCAGAGAATCCAAGAGCAGAAAAAGTAAGAGAAGCTGTAGCTTATTTGCATAAAGCCTATCCTGAAATGGTGGTTGATGGTGAAATTCAAAGTGATTTTGCTTTAAACCCAAAACTACTTCAAGATATATTTCCGTTTTCAAAATTAGCAGGTCGTAAAGTAAACACGCTTATTTTTCCAAATTTAGATGCGGCAAATATTACGTATAAATTACTCAAGGAACTCAATCATGCTGAATCTATTGGTCCAATTATGATGGGAATGCGCAAACCTGTTCATATTTTACAATTAGGGGCTAGTGTAGACGAAATGGTAAATATGACCGCAATTGCTGTTGTTGATGCCCAAGAACGAGATAGAAGACGTTAGGTATTAATTTAAAATTTAGGTTCACATCACTCATTTGAATAATGTGTAAATTCTTGAAAACAAGATATAATCATATCTAGTGTTCATAGTATGCCGTGATGTGTTCTAATGAAAATAATTTTATTACATTTGGTTTTTCAACATTTCGTTATAAATGATTACACACATAGAGGGTAAACTTGTAGAAAAAAATCCGACAGACGTTGTTATAGATTGCAATGGTGTCGGCTA
The DNA here is from genome assembly GCF_013404085.1 of Winogradskyella helgolandensis. Classification (NCBI taxonomy): domain Bacteria; kingdom Pseudomonadati; phylum Bacteroidota; class Flavobacteriia; order Flavobacteriales; family Flavobacteriaceae; genus Winogradskyella; species Winogradskyella helgolandensis. The sequence goes on from NZ_JABFHO010000001.1 coordinate 1,383,073, forward strand.
TTTTATTAATATATCATTACATACGTATTCTCAGATTCCAGATAAAGAACACTTGAGACTTTATACGTATCTTCAAGTACGAGAAGATTCACATAGTTTATACGGGTTTTCTTCTAACGTTGAACGCGAAATTTTTAAATTATTAATTTCTGTCAGTGGTATCGGCACAAATACAGCACGTACAATGCTGTCGTCACTATCTCCGGATCAAGTAAAAGAAGGTATTGCTGGTGGAGATGTCGCATTAATTCAGAGTGTAAAAGGCATTGGTTTAAAAACGGCACAACGTGTAATAATTGATTTAAAGGATAAAGTGTTAAAAGTCTATGGACTAGACGAACTTTCTACAATACCAAACAATACACACAAAGAAGAAGCGTTATCTGCTTTAGATGTTTTAGGATTTAATAAAAAACAATCCGAAAAAGTTGTCGATAAAATTTTACAAGCCCAACCAGATGCCCAAGTGGAGCAAATTATTAAAGAAGCTCTAAAAAACTTATAATGCAATTGAATAGACCTCTACATAAGCAAAACTTATCCTATAGATATTTCTGCATATTAGCTTTTACCATGCTAATTGGGAATGCTGCTTTTGCTCAAGAAACTGAAACCGAACAAGATTCTACAAAAACCACGTTTGCATTTGGGAAATTGAACATGCCAAATCCAAATAGTATTGTATCAAAATATACTTACGATCCTATTCTAGACCGCTATGTCTATTCTGAAAAAATTGGAAATTTCAATATCAATTACCCTTTAATTTTAACTCCAGACGAATTCCAAGAACTGGTACTTCAAGAAAAGTTAAAAGCGTATTATAAGAAAATGGCTGATGCTCAAGCTGGACAAAAAGAGGGTTCAGAGGAAGATCAGAAAAATTTATTACCAGAGTTTTATGTAAATTCAGGCTTATTTGAAACCATATTTGGCGGCAACACCATAAATGTTATACCACAAGGTTCTGTAGAGGTAGATTTAGGTATTCTTTTTTCAAAACAAGATAATCCGTCGTTTTCTCCGCAAAATAGAACGAATTTCACTTTTGACTTTGATCAGAGAATTAGTTTAAGTTTATTGGGTAAAGTGGGAACACGACTTCAAGTTACTGCAAATTATGATACCGAAGCTACCTTTGATTTTCAGCAAGTTGTAAAATTAGAATATACTCCAACCGAAGACGATATTATCCGGAAGATTGAAGTTGGTAATGTAAGTATGCCACTTAACAGTTCTTTGATTACAGGTGCGCAAAGTCTTTTTGGTGTAAAAACAGAATTACAATTTGGTAAAACTAGAGTTACAGCGGTGTTTTCAGAACAACAGTCGCAGTCTAAATCAGTCGTAGCAGAAGGAGGAGGAACCGTTGAAGAGTTCGAGTTTTATGCTCAAGATTATGATGAAAACAGACATTTCTTTTTAGCACAATATTTTCAAGAAACCTATGATAAAGCTTTACAACAATATCCGTTTATTGATAACCAAGGTTTGCAGATCACTAGAGCAGAAGTTTGGGTAACAAATAGAACTAACGAAACCGAGAATGTTAGAAATATCGTGGCATTTCAAGATTTAGGAGAGTCTACTGCAGACAATATTGGTATTGATCCTATACCTGCTGGTTTTATTAATAACTTGGGTGCAAAACCAAGTAATGAAAATAATGATTTCGATCCAACTAATATTGGAGGAGCAGGTTCCTTATTAACAGAATCGGTTAGAAACATTACAAATATACAAGGTGGTGTAAATGTTAGCATTCAAGAAGGTTTTGATTATGGAAAACTTGAATCTGCTAGCAAATTAATTGAAGGGCAGGATTATGTTTTAAATGCCGATTTAGGTTATATATCATTAAGTCAGCGTTTGTTAAATGATGAAGTTTTAGCTGTAGCGTTTCAATATACGTTAGGAGGACAAGTATTTCAGGTAGGGGAATTTGCTAATGATGGTGTAGATGCCACAACAGTAGATAACACTTCAGGAACTGATGTGGTGAGTAATCAAAGCTTAATCGTAAAAATGCTGAAAAGTGCTGTAACGTCTGTAGATCAGCCTATTTGGGATTTAATGATGAAGAATATTTATGATACAGGTGCTTATCAACTGAATCAAGAGGATTTTACATTAAATATATTTTATACTGAATCTTCTGCATTAAACTATATTACTCCAGTAACGGTTGGTGGAGTTGAAGTTGAATTTCCTACGTTTGATAATAATACACCCAATGTTACTAGTGATGATTCTGAAATTCGTGAAACCCCTTTAATACGACTTTTTCATTTAGATAAGTTAAATTATAATGGAGATGCTCAAACGCAAGGGGATGGTTTCTTTGATTATGTTGAAGGCGTTACAATCTTGTCGCAAAACGGAAAAATCATTTTTACAAAATCTGAACCTTTCGGACGTTATTTATTTGATGTTTTAGATAATGACGGCAACTCAAATAACAACGCTACTGATTATGATGACATAACAGACACTCAAGCGGGTTATAATGAAAATCAAAAAAAATATGTTTACGATATACTTTATAAATCCACAAAAACAGCTGCTTTAGATGAAGCAGAGAAAAATAAGTTTCAAATAAAAGGACGTTATACAAGTAGTGGAAGTGATAGTGGAATTTCAATAGGAGCATTTAATGTGCCTAGAGGTTCTGTTACTGTTACGGCGGGTGGACGAACACTTGTAGAAGGAGTAGATTATACTGTGAATTATCAATTAGGGCGTGTAGAAATTTTAGACGAAGCTTTAAAAGCATCAAACACTCCAATAAATATTTCTGTAGAAAATAATGCCGTTTTTGGTCAACAAACAAAACGATTTACAGGGATTAATGTAGAACATCAATTCAATGATAATTTTGTTTTAGGAACCACATTATTAAATCTTAATGAACGCCCAATCACCCAAAAAGCCAATTATAACTCTGAACCTATAAATAATACCATTTTTGGTTTTAATGGGAACTACTCAACAGAAGTTCCGTTTTTAACAAGAATGGTTAATAAATTACCTAATATCGATACCGATGTACCCTCTAGCCTTTCTTTAAGAGGTGAGTTTGCATACTTATTACCTGGTGCTTCAAGTGGAGCTGATTTTGATGATGAAGCTACAGCATATATTGACGATTTTGAAGGCACACAAGGCTCTATTAATTTGCTGAGTCCTACATCATGGACTCTAGCTAGTCGTCCATTAAATTTGCCAAGCAACATTCCAGGCAACGACGTTAATGGAATAGAAAACGGTTTTGGTAGAGCCCTTTTAAATTGGTATACTATCGATCCTATTTTTTATAGTACGCAACGACCAGATGGTATCACTGATGATGATGTTTCAGACTTATATACACGTCGTGTTTTTATAGAAGAGATTTTTGACCAAGATATTGTTCAAGGACAAACCTCTGTTATAAACACGTTAGATTTAGCTTATTATCCAACGGAACGTGGTCCGTATAACTTTGACCCAACGGCAGCAAATGGTGCAGCGTTAAACCCTTCTAATAGTTGGGGTGGTATTACAAGACAAATTACATCTACTGATTTTGAACAAGCCAATGTAGAATATATTGAATTTTGGGTTCAAGATCCTTTTCTAGATAATCCATCAAATCCTGGAGGTAAATTATATATTAACCTAGGTAATATTTCAGAAGATATTTTAAAAGATGGCAAAAAACAATTTGAAAATGGTTTACCAGAAGATGGTGATGTTTCAATTTTAGGACGAACCGAATTTGGAAGTGTTGTACCACAAAACCAATCTTTGGTTTATACGTTTGGAACTACAGGTACAGAACGTACCAATCAAGATGTAGGATTTGATGGTTTTGATGATTCAGAAGAGCTTGCAGAATTTGGGGCAGAATTTGGGCCAGATCCATCCAATGATAACTACGTGTATTACTTAAATACGGACGGTGATATTTATAACCGTTATAAAAAGTACAACAGTACACAAGGGAATTCTCCAGAAACCTTTACAGATACCAATAGAGGCTCAACTACGCAACCAGATGTTGAGGATATCAATAGAGATAATACGATGAATACTATAAATAGTTATTATCAGTATGAGGTTGATATTAACAGTTCATCGTTAAACCTAAATAACCCAATAATTAATGATATTAAAGAAGCTTCTGTAACTCTAGAAAATGGGGATACAAGAGAGGTGTCTTGGTATCAATTTAGAATTCCTATTGGAGAAAGTGATATTCGTGAAGCAGTAGGTGGTATTTCAGATATACGATCTATCCGTTTTGCTCGTTTATTTGTGTCAGATTTCACTCAGAATACAGTATTGCGTTTTGCAACGTTAGATTTGGTAAGAAGTGATTGGAGAAAATATTCATTGGATCTAGATAATGACAGTGCCAATGATAGTCCAAATGTAGAGTTTAATGTTGGTGTTGCTGGTGTACAAGATAATCCAGATTACTTACGACCTCCTGGAGTTGAGCAAGAAGAGCTTAATAATAATAACACCATAATAAGACAAAACGAACAATCATTAGTACTTCAAACCTGTGATTTAAGACCTACAGATTCTAAAGGAGTTTATAAAAATATTGATATTGACATGCGTCAGTATAAAAAGCTGCGAATGTTTATTCATGCTGAAGCACAAGCTGGGAACCTTTTAGAGCCAGGGGAAATGGTCGGTTTTATTAGAATGGGTAATGATTTTACTGAAAATTACTATCAAATAGAAGTCCCATTACTGCCATCTAGTGATGCAGAAGGCAGCTTAAGAGAGCAAGTTTGGCCGGAACAGAATGAAATTGAAATGCCATTAGAGTATTTACAAAAGATTAAGGCACTTGGTATTTCTGCAGGAACTTTATCTAATGAAGATGCTACATTTTACAATGTTACTGATGGTGAACTTGATGAGACAGCTCTAGCATCCGGAAATGTATTTTATGATAATATTGAAGGCACTCAAAGCCAACAACGTATCGCAATTAAAGGGAATCCTAATTTTGGAGATATTAGAGTTTTAATGGTTGGTGTAAAAAATACTGGAATAACAGCAATGAATTCCTGTTCTGAAGTATGGTTTAATGAGTTGCGTATGTCTGATATGGATAACGAAGGAGGTTGGGCAGCGGTTTTAAGTATGGATACTAAAATAGCAGACTTTGCAAATATTAGTGCAACAGGTAGCCGTAGTACTATAGGTTTTGGAAGTATTGATCAAGGTCCAAGCGAACGAAGTTTAGAAGATGTGGTACAATACGATGTTGTAACTAATATTCAATTAGGACAGTTATTACCAAAAAAATGGGGTGTTCAACTTCCATTTAACTATGCTCAGAGTGAAGAGCTGATTACTCCTAAGTTCGATCAATATTATAACGACCTTACTTTAGCGTCTAGATTAGATGCAGCCACCTCTAGTACTGAGGAAGACCGCATTCGTGAACAATCTGAAGATTATACCAAACGTCAAAGTATAAATTTTATAGGGGTAAGAAAACAGAAAACAGGTGATGGTAAAAAACACATTTATGATGTAGAAAACCTAACTTTAAATTATTCTGATAATAAGGTTGAACATCGTGATTTTGAAATTGAGAGTTCTTTAAATCAAACGGTTAGGGCAGGAGCTAACTATAACTATGCTTTTGAGCCGTTGAAATATGAGCCTTTTAAAAAGAATGATTCATTATTTACTGGTAAAAATTGGAAAATATTGAAGGATTTTAATCTCAATTTATTGCCATCTAATATTTCTGTAAATACAGATATTAATAGACAATTTACTAAGCAAAAGTTTAGAGAGGTAGACTTAACAGAAGATAATATAGGTCTAGAAGAATTGTTTAGAAGAAATTACACTTTCGATTTTCAATATGCTATAAATTATAATCTTACAGATGCATTAAGCGTAAATTTCTCAGCGGCAAATACGAATATTGTGCGTAATTATTTTATAGATAACCAATTAGATGGATTGCAAGATCCTGAGTTAGATGTTTGGGACGGTTTCTTTGATTTTGGAGATCCTAATTACCAGACTCAACAGATACAGGTTAATTATGAACTGCCAATATATAAAATTCCTATTTTAAGTTTTTTAAGGTCTACTTATGCTTATAGTGGAGCTTTTCAATGGCAAAAGGGTTCAGATTTATATTCAGATTTAGAGGTGCTAGATGAAGATACGGGTCTTTACGAAACGGTGAATTTAGGAAACTCTATTCAGAATTCTAATACACATAATCTAAACTCTTCTCTAAATATGGAAACTTTATACAAAACCTTAGGGTTAGTTAAAAAAGGGCAGACCAAAAGTAAAGGAAGAACTAGAAGTACTGCTGTTAGAAGAAGTACACCAGGTGCAGATGATAAAAAGGATAAGGAAGAGGATGTAAACAAGCCTAGTTCAGGCGAAAAGGCATATAATACATTTATTAATGTTATCACCATGGTGAAACGTATGCAATTTAATTACAACGAAAACAATGGAATCTATCTACCAGGTTATTTGCAAACACCAGGATTTATTGGGACATTAAAACCTACAGTTGGTTTTACTTTTGGAAGTCAGAGTGATATTAGAACTTTGGCGGCTAGAAATGGTTGGTTAACAACCTATGAAGACTTTAATGATCAGTATACAGAGATTACAAATAAATCTTTAGATTATTCTATAAACTTAGAGCCTTTGTCAGATTTGAAAATCGATTTGACAGGAAATAGAATATATGCTGAAACCATTACCGAAAGTTTTAATACGTTGGATATTGATGGCGATGGTTTAAGTGATACATATAACGATTTAATCACTAATTCTTACGGAAACTTTAGCATTTCGACAGCGCTAATTAAAACGGCATTTAGTAAGAGTGACGAAAATCAATCTGTTGCTTTTAATGATTTTAGGGCTAACAGATTAATTGTAGCCAACAGATTGGCAAAAGAATTTTATGGAGATACACCGTATGGTGTAGATGCTGAAGGTTACCCGGAAGGTTTTGGTAAAAATAGCCAACGCGTACTGTTGCCTGCATTTTTATCCGCATACCAAGGAGCTGATCCAGAAAAAGTAAATACCAGTGCCTTCCGAGATGTTCCTATTCCAAATTGGACTTTAAAATATACAGGTTTAATGAAATTGCCTTGGTTTAAGAAAACCTTTAAACGTTTTTCAGTTCAACATGGTTACCGTTCTAATTACACGATAAATCAATTTGTGACTAATTTAGATTACCAAGAATACGATAAAGATTTGGGCTTTATAGCACCTGCTAATGAAAACGCATTAGACCAATCTGGGAATTTTAAAAATGAAACATTGTTCAGTAATATTAACTTAGAAGAGCAGTTTAGTCCTTTAGTGCGTTTAGATTTTGAAATGAAAAACTCGGTTAAAGTATTGGCTGAGGTTAAAACAGATAGAACATTATCCTTAAGTTTTGATAATAATTTAATGACTGAAATTCAAGGTAAAGAATATACACTTGGATTGGGATATCGCTTTAAAGATTTAAGAATTAGATCGCAACTTGCAGGACCAAAGCAAATTATTGTAGCAGATTTAAACATGAGTTTAGATGTTACTGTTAGAGACAATAAAACGATTATCCGATATTTAGATTTAGAGAACAATCAAATTACCGCAGGTCAGACTATTTGGGGACTTGAATACAATGCAGATTATGCCTTTAGTAAAAACTTAACGGCAATTTTCTATTTTGACTATTCCTTCTCTGAATTTGCAATTTCCACGTCATTCCCACAAACATCCGTAAGGTCAGGAATTACATTGCGTTATAATTTTGGGAATTAAGTTTGAATTGAATCTATTAAAAAATTACATTTGCACAAAACAATTTATATCCTATTAAAATGAATGCACCATCAGAATTAAAGTATACTAAAGACCACGAGTGGGTAAAAATTGAAGGAGATACAGCTATTATCGGAATTACAGATTTTGCTCAAGGCGAACTTGGTGATATTGTATATGTAGAAGTAGATACTTTAGATGAAACTTTAGATGCTGAAGAAGTATTTGGTACTGTTGAAGCTGTTAAAACAGTTTCAGATTTAATTTTACCTTTATCTGGTGAAATTGTAGAATTCAACGAAAATTTAGAAGACGAACCAGAAAAGGTGAATTCTGATCCTTATGGTGAGGGTTGGATGATTAAATTAAAGTTTTCAGACGCTTCTCAAATAGAAGGGTTATTATCTTCAGACGCTTATAAAGCACTTATCAGTGGTTAGAAAAATGCTTTTACTAGTGTCAATAGCTTATACGTTGGCACTGGTTATTGCGAGCCTAATTACGTTGCAAGGAGTGCCAAGCATTGGAACTTCATTTGATGATAAAATATTTCATATCGTAGCTTATTCTGGATTAACATTACTGTGGGTATTATATGTTAATCGTGGTCAAAAGAGACGATTACTTTTTATAGTTTGCTTTGCAGCTATTTTTCTCGGTTTTATATTAGAGTTGTTACAGTATTTTGTTAATCCTAATAGAACCTATGATACCTATGATTTAATTGCAAATAGTATTGGTGCTATTTTTGGTACGCTAATTGCGAGTAAAATAAATATAGAAAAATTAAATTAACCTAAAGCCTTGTTTATTTTACTATTATTTAGTTAAATTAGCGAAGTTGTATTAAAAAATCATATTATGGAACCTAAAAAGAATCTGAAATCAGATGTGAGTAGAAACAGTTCGCTGTTTTTTGCTGTTGGTCTTACCCTAATGATGGGTATTACCTACTTGGCAATCAATTATAAAACTTACGATAAAGTTGATGTTATTGCGGACTCGTTGAATCTTGATGATGAATTAGACGAAGAAGTGCCAATTACAGAACAAATTGTAACACCACCACCACCACCACCACCACCACCTGCAGCTCCAGAAATTATTGAGGTTGTTGAAGATGAGGAAGAGGTTGAGGAAACAATTATAGAATCTACAGAAACTGAAATGGAAACAGAAATTGTTGAAGTTGAAGATGTTGTTGTAGAAGAAGTAGAAGAAGATTTAGAGGTACCATTCTCAGTGATTGAAAATGTTGCGGTTTTTCCTGGTTGTGAAAATAAAAAGGGAAATGCAGCTAAAAAAGACTGTATGAACGAAAAGGTTAATAAATTTATCGGTAGAAAATTTAATACAGATTTAGCTGGCGATTTAGGATTACCTCCTGGTAAAAAAAGAATCTTTGTTCAGTTTAAAGTTGATAAATCTGGTAACGTAACAAATATTGTAGCTCGTGGTCCTCATCCAGGGTTAGAGAAAGAAGCAAAACGTGTTATTGGCCAATTGCCTAAAATGCAACCAGGTAAACAAAGAGGGAAATCAGTGGTAATGCCATTCTCAATTCCAATTGTATTCCAAGTACAAGACTAAGGTATAATAATACTATTTTTTATATAAAAATCCCGTTCAAAATTAATTGAGCGGGATTTTCGTTTTGGTATACTTATTGTGACTTTGACATAATATTAACATTTAAATCATAGATATTATGAAAAAATCTAACAAAGACTTCAGTGTCGCTGGTCAGAGCGCTACTGAAGCAAAGAAATCACAAAAGCATGATGCAAATTTACAAAAAAACTCAAGCCTATATTTTCAAATTGGGCTCATTCTTTGTTTATTAGGTACGTATGCACTTTTTGAAATGAAGTTTCAAGAGAAGGTTATTACTTATGATCCTTTAGAAGACAATGAATTGGCAATTATAGATGTTACGCCAACTTTTAGAGCTGAGATTATTCAACCTGAAAAAACGGAGCCTGAAGTAGAAAGGAGCACAAAGTTAATTGATGATTATGAAGCGGTTGATAATGAAAAGGACATTGTAGAAAAGAAACTTATCACTCCAGAAGAGCAGAAACCAGAGACACAACCCTTTGTGCCAAGTAGTTTACCTGAAGAAGTAGATCCTGAAGATGACGATGTTTTTGTGCCCTTCACGTTAATTGAAAAAGTTCCAGTATATCCAGGATGCGAGAAATACACAAATAATGATGAGCGTGGAAAATGTATGTCGGACAAAATCACAAAACTAATTGGTAATAAATTTAATGTAGACATTGGATCTGAATATGGTATTTCGGGAAGACAAAAAATTTCTACACAGTTTACTATTGATAAATTTGGTAATGTTAGCGATATTAAGATTAGAGGACCACATCCTGCTCTGGAAAAAGAAGCGAATCGGGTTATAAATAAAATTCCTAAAATGGAACCAGGCTTACAACGACAAGTTCCTGTAGGTGTTATTTATACCTTACCTATAATTTTTGATGCTAGAAATTAGTCCTACATGTTACTAGTTAAATATATATAACCGTTATTCTTTGAGTAACGGTTTTTTTATACTCCATTTGATTTCAAGGTTACTAAAAAAATTAAGTATCTTTCGCACATTAAAATTTAGTCCTTTATGAAGCGCATTGTGCTATTTGCTATTCTGTTAACGACCAGCTTTGGTTATACACAAACCTTATTGTCTTACGAGAAATCACCTGTTTTTAAGGCATGTGATTCCGTTGCTGTAGAGCAAATGAAATCGTGTTTCAATTTTACGCTAAATACGTTTATTTACGAAAATTTTAAAGTACCTCAAATAGTTACAGACGAGTCTTACGTAGGTGACGTTCAAGTATTGTTTGAAGTTAACAAAGAAGGTGAATTCAAGGCCATCTATACAGATGCGATTTATGAAGAATTAAAAGAAGAAAGCAAACGTGTTTTTGATTCACTTCCAAAAATACAACCTGCTACCTATAATGGTAACCCTACATTTGTTCAATATAGCATTAGTATTGCTATACCTTTAGTAGAACCTGTTGAAAAGACTGAGCTACCAACTGATGAGGTTCAACTCACCGAAAAGGACAGTTTAAATGCGACCTTGTCTAATGAGTTTGATGATATCGCTAAAGGTTTAAAAGCTTACGAAAAATTAGAATATGATAGTGAGCTAAACATACCATTTACACATGCCTATTATGCACATTTTGATGACGAGATGAATGCCATTGGCGCTAATAGTCATACAGCAGCTAAACCTTTTGTATATAGTGATGTGGCAAGGTATTATGATATTAAAGGGGAAAAAGAAAGCCTAGCAAAGGAAACCGACTCTTGGTTGGGTAGAAAAGTTTTTAACGAACATTTGGTAGAAGTCCAAGGCAAAGATTATTGGTTTACCGTAGATCCTATTTTAGATTTACAAGTGGGTAAAGATACAGAAGCTGAATTTAGTTCTACATGGAATAATACACGAGGGATTAATATACAAGCTGGTTTAGGGAAACGTTTTAATCTAACGGCATCTGTTTATGAGAGTCAAGGTCGTTTTGCTGATTATTATAATCAATATGCAGAAAGCTTGAAAGCTTTTGGTCCAGATCCTGCTATTATTCCAGGTCGAGGAATAGGAAAACGTTTCAAAGAGAATTCGTATGATTATCCAGTAGCAGAAGCCTATATGTCCTATACTCCAGCCGATTTTTTAAATATCCAATTTGGACATGGGAAAAATTTTATAGGTGATGGTTACCGTTCCTTATTACAAAGTGATGTGTCAAGCCCCTATCCATATTTAAAGTTGAATGCGACCTTCTGGAAAATAAAATACACCAGTACGTGGATGTGGTTAAAAGATGTGAGACCTGAAGTTGTAGTGGATGATGCTTTTTTAACTAAATATATGGCCAATCATTATTTAAGTTGGAATGTCTCAAAACGCTTAAATATTGGCTTCTTTGAATCTGTAATTTGGTCAGATACCAATGGAAGAGGTTTTGATATTAATTATTTAAATCCAATTGTATTTTTCAGAGCTATAGAGTTTCAAACAGGGCAAGGTGCCGGAAATGCTATTCTTGGTCTATCTTCTAAATACAAGTGGAATAATAAAGTGAATATTTACGGCCAATTTATATTAGATGAGTTTTCATTAAGTGATGTTAAAGCAGGAGAAAAGAGTTGGAAAAATAAATTCGGTTATCAGTTAGGGGCGAAGTATTTTAATGCCTTTGAGGTTGATAATTTATTGCTACAAGCAGAGTATAACAGAGTGAGACCTTATACCTATTCACATAATACGCAAATTCTTAATTATGCTAATTTTAATGAGCCAATGGCACACCTTTGGGGAGCTAATTTTAAAGAATTGGTGTTAATTGGGCGTTACAATTATAAGCGTTGGTTTGCCGATGCAAAATTTATTATTGGTCAACGTGGCTTTGATTACAATACCGATGAGGATAACTTTTCTTATGGAGGCGATATTTATAGAGATTATAATGATCGTAATGCCGATACAGGTATTACCATTGGACAAGGGAATAAAACCAATAGTTTTATGACCGAAATACAAGCGGGTTATCTTTTAAATCCTGCGACCAATTTAAAACTATTTACTAATATTATTTATAGAGATTTTAATCCAGATGCGATAACAGCGTCTACTACGGATTCTAATACGTTTTGGTTTAGTATTGGTGTACGTACAGATTTATTTAACTGGTATAACGATTTTTAGTTGTTAAGTAATCGTTGTTGGTTAGGGTAGTGGTAAACTCTATTTGTTATATACGGATGTTGGTAGCAGTTTATACTCGTTTTCTACCTATAAAATAATAGATTATCGAGCCAATATTAAAAAAGGCAATTAAACCTATTGTCCATAATGTTTTTTGATGTTTGCTTAATCTTGTTGATTTATTTATTTCAATAACTCCAAGGATTAAAAAAATCAAAGTTAAAATAACACCGATAAATAAAAAAGAATTAGCAAAACTCGAATGGTAATTCAATTTTAGAATGCTACCAATTATTGAAAATAATAAAGAGCCTATAAAGCTTGAGTGGATAAATTTTTTATTTTTCATTTATTGAATATTATTTAATGATTTGAATTAATTTAGGATAAGACTTATGAAAGTTGTTATTTCTTATTTCGATTACAGATATGATTGGTATTATGATGTTTAAAAGGTATAATCCTATAAAAATATATCCTAAGAAACTAAATGTTTTATAATGCATTATTTTTGTTAATGCGTATCCAATAACGATTATCGATGTCACAAACGTCCAAATAATTTGAAAATTTAAAAGGTTCGCACCCATATTTTCTAATCCAATAATTTTATCCTTTTTGGTTAACCATAAAATTAATGGTAATATAATGTTACCTATCGGAATAAATAAAAATGTGAGAACTGAAAGATGAAAATATATTAAATAATTTTTATCGATTTGTTTACCATAATCAAGTATATCCTCAGTATTTATTTCTAATACTTTACAAATTAAGTTAAGTGTTTTTCCACGAGGTTCATTTTGGTTAGTTTCTATTCTTTGAATAGTTCTCAGGTTAATTTTTGCTAAATCCGCTAACTCTTCTTGGGAAAGACCTTTCATCTTTCTCGCTTCTTTGATTTTTATACCAATTTCATTCATAGTTTGTCTTTTTATAATATATCACAAATCTAATTCGGAAATGATGTGATTGATAGCGGTTTGATTGCGACATTTTTACGACATTTCTGTCAAATAGCTGGTTTTGTTGGTTTTAATTAGTGCTAACGTACTTGTTGTATGGTTAGATATGTGGTTTAACAACTAAGTTAGCAAACTTTTATGAACCTGTAAAAATTCCGCAGGATTGTTGGTAAGTCGTTAGAGACTAAGTAATTAATTATACACGGCTTAAGGTCACAGGTCTTCATTATTTATCTGTTTAGTCATTTTAATTTTTACTTAATGTCTTCTAATATGCTATAAGCTTGTTTTAAGCTCTCTATAAGCATGCTATAACCACGCTATAACCTGTATTATAATTTTTGTATATTGCTGTATTATAGTCGTTTAGCTTATATGGTGGTTTTATGGCACAACAGACCGGAATTATCTCTTTAGTAGGGAGGCTAAATGGTATTAATTTTTATTATTTGAATGGTAAGCCGATTGCGCGAAAAGCGGGTGGTGGTTTACTAGAAAAGCGATAAAGAATAAGGCTAGTATGCAGGGTGTGCGTGAAAATGCCCATGAGTTTGGGTATTATGCAGCGGTAAATAAAGCGATTAGATCTGCTTTGGCTCCTTTTTATAAGGGCTGCTGACCTATTTTTATAGTCGTTTGATGGGCTTGTTTACACCTATTAAGGCTTTAGATGCGACCGGCAAGCGTGGTAAACGTACTGTTGCAGTTGGGATGGGGCTTACGCAAGGTCTACACTTATTAGAGCAGTTTCGCTATACGCCACAATGCGTTGTACGACAGGTTTTACCTTTTGAGTTTTGTGCTTCTACCACGGATTGGGCTTTGATACTGTCTGATTTTGATAATGAGCAGATTGGCTTTGTGGCAGGTGCTACCCGTATTGCCTTAGTTTGTTTCTTTATAAATTTTGTTAGAGGTAAATCTGTTATCAGAATTCAATTCGTCAATTATTAATTTCAAGAATCTAGTTATTTCATTAAAGATGTCTGTCCAGTTTTCAAAACCTAGATGGAATTCAATAACTATTTGATTGTTCGAATTTTCTTCCTGTGTGTAAAAGCGAGGATTATAATTTTCCGATTCCATAACGTTGTCAAAAATCGATAATGCTTTGTTTTCTAGAAAATGCTTAAAGTTCTTGTTTTTGCATTTAACCTTAAACCTTGTTTTTCTTCTTAAAAAGAAATTTTCAAATGGACTTATACAGTCGATTTCAAATTCTATTGGTCGCGTATAGGTGGATAGCGTTACAATGACTCTAGCGGTTTCAATAAACCCATTTTGGACTACGATTCTTATTTCCGACTCACGATATTCAAATGTGACTATATGATAGGTTTCTGGACTTCTAGAACCGTCAGTAAAGCTCAATTTATAGTCTTCAATGGTATATGTACCATTTTCATCTGAAGCTATTTTTTCTAATTTCGATTCTATCATTTAAGTTAATACGTACCGATCTTTGATTAAGCACTACACCGCAATTATTTTATACGGCGTTGGCCATAGTTTTTATTTCTCGTAATATTCTTTTAAGATTATGTTTTTATCCTTTGTTAATTTTTTCAATTCACTTAAAATATAATATCTGTGCATAAATCCACAGAGTACAACAATTCGTTTACCTTGATTCTGTTCAGAAATTCGCATTATATTTTTTGCCATTGTTTGATTTCTTAAATCCCAAAACTCACTTGCCAACTTAAACCCATCTCGGTAACTTATTTTTTCTCCATTTGGTTTGGTATGAAAACGAGTTTCAAATTCATCTCTTTTACTTGTTATTTTTGTCAACATTTTATATTGATAATATTGTCTTTCTGCGCAAATACTATCGGTTGTGGAATTGTTGAAGTTTTCGGGTGATTTAGAAGCCAATACTATTAACGGTTCGATGAGCGCTTTGTATTTATTGTAAATTTTAGATTCTGAAGTAGATAATAAAGAAGCTTTATTTAAACTGTCTATAAGTTTTGTTGTTAATCCATCTGTAGGTCGTGAGCCAGTATTTATCCTATATTCATTTCTACCTTCAAATTCATATGGTCTCAATTTAGTTGTCGGGTATTTTTCAATATATTTTTCCGATGCCATGCGCTCATTACTATTTGAAACATTTTTGTGTCTAAAATCTGAAGTGAAGAAAGAAGAGTCTAGTTCTTCTAATATAAAATCGGGTTGTATATCTTCTAATATATCAAAGAGGATTTCTGGATTAAAATTAGGCTCTGGTTTATGTAGTGTTCCGATAACAATTATTTCAGTTGTTTTTTCTTTTTTACAAGATAGAATTATTGTTAAAGTCAGTAATATTAGTATTGTTCTATTCATTTTTAAATTTTAAAGTTAATGACATCGTTGTGCTCAGTTTGCTTTTGAGAATGTTTCTTTGTCATATTGGATATTTGCACCTATCCAATAGTAAAAAAATTTAGCTAACTCTTCTTTGTCTTTTAGGTTTTCCTCTGCATAAGTTGTTAAATCCCAGATGTCAAGATTTAATTCATTCGTTTTTTCTATCAACAACTTTATTGATTCTGTTTGAGAGATCACAGAATTAGCTAAAAACAATATGAAAAATGTAATGCAGAAAGTTCGTTTCATAATTGGTGGGAACGAGTTTGTATAAGGTTAGTTGCGCTGGGAACTAATATAGCAAAAGGGGACGAAACTGAGGGGAATTCAGAGAATTTTCCGATTAGCGGGTAGAAACTCGAGCAATTAATTATACCCGGTGTTGTAGCACGCTTTACTTAAATATTAATCCGCAACTGTTGCATTCTAAGTCTTCTATATTAACCTTGTTATTACAGGCTGGGCATTCAGTTTTAACTATAATAATGTTTTTATCATAATTCTTGCTTAATTCATTTAATAATTCCGAATTTGTCTCTTCAATAAAATTAAGTTGTCGCCTTCCAAAATAAAATGGGACATAGTATTGAAAAATCTCAACCCAAAACAACTTGTATTTCTTTTCGTCAATAGCGTATGCAATTACTTTGTATTCAGATTGTAAAGAAATTAATTTGTCAAATAATGTCCTTTCTCTAAACCCTTTTGATCTAATTTCTTTCTTTTCTCTTTTACTTAAATCGACATAAGCTATTAAGGAGCAATTAATGCTTTCAAGAAATTTAAAAGTGTCGGAAGAATTTAGTTTTGGTTTAAAGAAAATTGGGTAGAACAAGAATTTTGAAATTAAAAACCAAACAGATAGAAAAAATAAAATAAAAACTAAAAATGCAATATAAATTGAAGGCTCCATTCTATTCTAAATGTGTTACAACTGGTTATATCATAACTTTTATTACCGATATCCTGTAAACCAATTAGGTTATAGTAAGATTATTGTTACTGTTATCTCGTAAAGATAATTTTTTTTAGAGTAGTATCCTAAGGGTGGTTTATAGGCCATTAAACATCTCGCTTAGTGATGTATTGTATTAAAAGATTGTATTACGTTGCTCATATTCATTTTTCAAACTATCTTTGCACTCGCTTTAAAAAAAATCAAAATCGTATAGTTTGAGTTATTCAAAATCTTCGGTATCAACAGCTTCTGTGATAACAGATTTTAAGGAAATTACCAAAATGGGATTATCCTTAAGTGTGGTGTTTTCTTCTATTGCTGGTTATCTTCTTGGTGCAGAAACGATAAGTTTAACAACACTAGTATTATTGGCTTTTGGTGGCTATTTTATGGTTGGTGCATCTAATGCTTATAACCAAATCATTGAGCGCGACTTAGATGCGCTAATGGACAGAACAAAAAATAGACCAATTCCTGCAGCTCGCATGTCGGTGAATACTGCGTTTATTATAGCCACCACATTTACAATTTTAGGAATAATCACCTTGTATATTATTAACCCTAAAACGGCAATGTATGCGGCGATTTCCATTTTTTTATATACCAGTGTTTATACTCCTTTAAAAACTAAAACATCTTTATCTGTGTTTGTTGGTGCGTTGCCAGGTGCTATACCGTTTATGCTAGGCTGGGTTGCGGCTCGAAATAGTTTTGGTATTGAGGCAGGAACATTATTTGCCATTCAGTTTTTTTGGCAATTTCCGCATTTTTGGTCTATAGGTTGGTTTTTACACGAGGACTATAAAAAAGGGGGATTTCACATGTTGCCCACCGGAAATCCGGATAAAGGAACGGCTGTACAAATTATAATGTATAGTGTGTGGACGATAATTGTCTCTATAATTCCGGTATTAGGATTTACAGGCGATTTAAAATTATCCATTGTAGGGGCTATTTTAGTTTTGATACTTGGTTTAGTTATGTTAGTATATGCCGTGAGGTTATTTAAAGAGCGTTCTATAAAGGCGGCAAAACAACTCATGCTTTCTAGTGTGTTTTATATTACGTTATTACAAATTATATATGTTGTAGATAAATTTTTAAGATAATATGGATTTAACACAAGGAACACAGCAAGTTAAAAATTCACGGGCTAAAAAGATGATGCTTTGGTTTGGTATTGGTGGGCTAATTATGTCCTTCGCAGGATTAATCAGTGCTTTTATTGTAAGTAGTAAACAACGTATGAATGTGGATTGGTTGGTAGATTTTCAATTACCAAGTGCATTTTTTACAAGTTTAGTCCTTATTTTGTTAAGTAGTTTGACTTTTATGCTAGGGAAGCGAGCCTTACAACAAAACAAAATGCAAATGGTAACTGTCTGGTTATTAGCAACTCTAGGCTTGGGTATTGGCTTTGTTTACAGTCAGTTTGTAGGTTTTGGTCAAATAATAATAGACGGTTATAATTTTACAGGACCCACAAGTAATATTACAATGTCTTACATATATGTTATAGCCGTATTGCACATAACGCACGTTATTGCTGGCTTGGTATGTTTGATTGTTGTAATTTATAATCATTTTAAACAAAAGTATAACTCCAACAATATGTTGGGTTTTGAACTAGCAGCCAATTTTTGGCATTTCGTAGATATGCTTTGGCTTGTGCTCTTTTTGTTTTTATATTTTTTTAGATATATAATTTGATTATTTTTGTCCAATCTTAAAAATTTAAATAAATTCTATGGATTCTACAGTAGCTAGTACTGGTACAGAAGAAAAAACTTGGGGTGGAGGTAATAATCCTCTTAGAGCAAGTTACGGAAAATTGATGATGTGGTTTTTCATTGTATCTGATGCATTAACATTTTCAGCTTTCTTGGCCGCTTATGGTTTTTCAAGATTTAAGTTTGTAAACGAATGGCCTATTGCGGACGAAGTGTTTACACACGTACCGTTTTTACATGGTCAGGAGTTGCCAATGATTTACGTGGCATTTATGACGTTTGTACTTATTATGTCGTCAGTAACAATGGTATTAGCAGTAGATGCTGGCCATCACATGAATAAGGCCAAAGTAACCATATATATGTTCTTAACCATTATTGGTGGAGCTATATTTGTTGGGTCTCAAGCTTGGGAATGGGCAACATTTATTCAAGGAGATTATGGTGCTGTTCAAACTAAAGGTGGAAACATTTTACAGTTTGGTGAGTATGTTACCGTTGATGGTGTAGAGAAATTTAAACGCGTATCTATTGAAGATTTAGCTATAGCGCAGGAAAGTGATCGTGTAGATCATGAGCGTAAAAATGGTCTTTGGTTTGAAGATGAAGGGACATTACCACTATTTTCAGTAGCTGAAATATATGCTGGTTTAGAGGCTAACGAAAATGTTCGTGTTAGAAATCAGATGTTAGATGGAAATGGTCATAAAACTGTATTGTCTAGAGCAGAATCTTTAAAGCAAATTAAAGAGAATGGTAAACTGGTTGTAAAAGGTGCTAACCTTGAAGTGAATGAATACGGTACGACATTGTTTGCCGATTTCTTTTTCTTCATTACTGGTTTTCACGGTTTCCACGTTTTGTCTGGAGTTGTGATTAATATTATCATATTTTTTAATGTTGTCCTTGGCACTTACGAACGTCGAGGAAGTTATGAAATGGTAGAGAAAGTTGGTCTATATTGGCACTTTGTCGATTTAGTGTGGGTATTTGTATTCACCTTCTTCTACTTAGTATAAAAAGAAACGAGCATATATAAAATTTTGTCGCTCAAGAAAATAGTTATTAGCGAACACCATGTGTTCTATTTAAAGTAAAAAATAGATTTACATGAAATTAAGATTAGATTATGGCACACGAACATAAATTAGAAATATTTAGAGGACGTTGGAAATTTAAATCCAATACTGAAAAGATTTGGGGAGTTCTAGCTTTCTTAACGTTTATAACAGTTATAGAAGTTGTTTTAGGTATCTATAAACCAGATGTGTTTATGCATACTTTTATGGATCCGATTGAAGGAGGAGGATTCTTTTCAACTTTAGGTAATATTATATTGTCACCAATAGTTTACATGAAGCCTTTAAACCTCATTTTTATTGTATTGACCATTATAAAGGCTTATTATATTGCATGGGATTTTATGCACTTAAGAGATGAAACTGGTAGTATGAGAAAAATGGTGGTATGGACTGGTGTTTTTCTAATATGCTATTTGATGTTTATCTTACTTCAAGAAGGTGGCTACGTTTTTAATGTATACA
Source organism: Winogradskyella helgolandensis (assembly GCF_013404085.1). Lineage (NCBI taxonomy): Bacteria > Pseudomonadati > Bacteroidota > Flavobacteriia > Flavobacteriales > Flavobacteriaceae > Winogradskyella > Winogradskyella helgolandensis. The sequence goes on from NZ_JABFHO010000001.1 coordinate 1,403,184, forward strand.
ACGGAAAAGATGCTTTAATTAAGCATAATTTTTAAGTAAAATATATACTTTACACTTCGCTTAGTCAAAGTGTTAAATACAATTAAAAGGTGGTTTTTCTAAACCACCTTTTCTATTTTTGCAATCCAATTGTTAAAGGCTTTAAAACTTATATTTTAGCCGCTACCTAACAGGTTTTATTTTTGAAAAGATGAACGCAGACAAAACAAAACGTTATATCGTTCTCGGTATTTTATTCTTTTTACCAGTTGCTTTTTTATTGATGCTTTATCCTGCTCAACACAATTACGAACCATTAAATGTGGTTAATGAAAATGTATCTGATTTAGACTATTTTGTTTCAGAGCATACAGATTCTATTCTTTTAAAAGATCATATTACTGTTTTAGGGTTCTTAGGAAAAACACCTTTGGATAAAAATATTGAGGCTTTAAATTTAAAAGAATTGGTCTATGATAAATTTAAAGGCTTTAAAAAGTTTCAAATAGTAATTGTTGTTCCAGAAGGCACTGAAGAAGACATAAAATTACTAAAAACAGAAATTAACACTTACGAAGACTTAAAGTATTGGCATTACGTTTATGGTACTGAAGGAGAAATTAAAACCCTCTTTAGCACCTTAAAATCTAAGGTAAGTCTGGCCGAAGATCTTTCAACAGATCATGTTTATATTATCGATAAGGATTTAAGCCAACGAGGAAGGTTAGATGGAAGAACGGAAAGAGAAGTTGAAGACCAAAAACCAGTATTTAGTGTCTATTCTTATAATACTATTGAAGTCGATGAAATTAAGAATATGATGAGTGATGATGTTAGGATCCTATTTACAGAATACCGTCAAAAGCGTGAAGGTAAGTTTGAGAATTCTGATGCAAGAAGAAATAGAGAATTAAAGCAAGATAATGAGTAAGAAAACAAATTATTCGTATGTTGGAATTACATTTATAATTCTAGTGTTTGGGATTATATTCATTCCAAAAATTATAGATCGGGTAAGTGATGGTGATATCATAAGAGATGAGAGCCGAAGTGAAGGTGTTTCTAAGATTACTTCAGGAAATTCACAGAAAAGTGATTTGAGCTATTTAGAAATTAATGGTGAGCCTAAAAAAGTTCCAGCATTTAGTTTTACAAATCAGGATGGTGAAACTATTTCAAATGAGGATTATATGGGCAAAGTTTATGTTGTAGAGTTTTTCTTTACGACATGCCCAACGATTTGTCCCATAATGAATAGAAATTTAGTAGAGGTTCAAAATCAATTTAATGGTTTGGAGAATTTTGGAGTTGCCTCATTCACCATTTCTCCAGAGATTGATACACCAGAAGTTTTAAAAGCTTATGCAGAGAAGTATGGGATTACAAATCCTAATTGGCACTTAATGACAGGAGATGAAACAGCCATCTACAAACTAGCAAATGAAGGCTTTAATTTATATACCGCTAAAGATGATAGTGCTGAAGGTGGTTTTGAGCATTCCGGGAATTTTGCATTAATAGACAAAGAAGGCTTTATTAGATCTAGAACTGATGATTTTGGAAATCCAAAGATTTTTTATAACGGATTAATCCCAGAGGCTGATGGTGTTGATGATGAAGGTATGTCTCAAGAAATCACCATACTAAAAGAGGATATTGCTAAACTTTTAAAGGAGTAACCATGAATATAGTTGACCACGAAAAAGCAAAAAAATACAATAAATGGGTTGTTGTATTATCTATTGTAATCCCTTTAGCTGTCGCAGCGCTGTTTGGTGTTAACCTCCGTAGTTTAGGTTTTGATGTAGAACCTTTAACCATTTTGCCTCCAGTTTATGCCACAATTAACGGATTTACGGCTGTGCTTTTAATTGGCGCCGTAATGGCGATAAAAAATAAGAATGTTGTTTTACACGAAAATTTAATGACAACCGCAATATATTGTTCGGTGGTGTTTTTGGTACTTTATGTGGCCTATCATATGACGAGCGATTCAACAAAATTTGGCGGTGAAGGAGTGATAGCCTATGTGTATTACTTTATTTTAATTAGTCATATTATATTATCTGTTATAATTATTCCGTTTGTGTTAATTACCTACGTAAGGGCAATAACTAATGATGTAGAACGTCATAAAAAGATTGCTAAAATTACATTCCCTATGTGGTTGTATGTTGCGATAACTGGTGTTATAGTTTATATTATGATTTCTCCTTATTACGTTTAATTATGAATAAAAAAATCGTTTTTCTTCTTTTATCTTTTCTCTTTTTTATAAAATCGAATGCACAATGCGCTATGTGTAGGGCTGTTTTAGAAAGTGGTGACGATCAATCTATGGCTGAAGGGATTAATGATGGTATTGTTTTCTTAATGGCAGTACCTTATATTTTGATTGGAACTATAGGCTTTATTATTTACCGAAAATTTAATAAACCAGATAAGATTAAAGAAACAGAGTAAAAGCTGTAACATTTTAGTCTTTTCAGAGTCTAATATATAGTGCTCATTTAAGAACTGGTCCGTGCTAATAATTATTGGTAGACAAGGTATTAACAATTCGTTGGGACGAAAACCTCACGAATTTTCTTAAAATTGTACAACCTAACTAACCACATTATGATTCATATAAAGGATTTACACAAATCTTACCACATGGGAAGCAATTCTCTACACGTCTTAAAAGGTATTAACTTTGATGTAAAAGAAGGTGAGTTAGTCTCAATTATGGGGTCTTCGGGTTCCGGAAAATCTACATTATTAAATATTTTAGGGATGTTAGATGAAGCTGATTCAGGTCAGTATATTCTAGATGGTGTTCCTATTAAAAATCTTAACGAAAAAATTGCGGCAAAATATAGAAATGAATTTCTTGGTTTCATTTTTCAGTCGTTTAATTTAATCAATTACAAAAGTGCTTTAGATAATGTGTCTATGCCTTTATACTACAAAGGTGTAAAACGAAAAGAGCGTACCGAAAGAGCCATGCATTATCTCGAAAAAGTAGGTTTGGCACAATGGTCACATCATTTACCTAGTGAACTTTCTGGTGGTCAAAAACAACGTGTAGCCATTGCTCGAGCCTTAGCAAGTGACCCAAAAGTATTGTTAGCAGATGAGCCGACAGGAGCTTTAGATACCAAAACCTCTTATGAAGTTATGGAACTTATTCAGGGTATTAATGATGAAGGGAAAACGATCTTAGTGGTTACTCACGAAGATGATATTGCACACATGACTAAGCGTATTGTTAATCTAAAAGACGGTTTAATTATAGATGATAGTCCAGTAGAACAAATAAGAGCATCAGCACATGTTTGATCTAGAACGTTGGCAAGAGATCTTTGAAACGTTAAGCAAAAATAAATTGCGAACGTTTTTAACAGGTTTATCTGTAGCATCAGGAATCTTTATTTTGGTCATACTTCTCGGATTTAGTGAAGGTATCGCTAATGGTGTAAAATCGCAGTTTGAACAAGATGCAGCCAATAAAATTTCAGTATGGACAGGAGTCACTACAAAAGGCTATAAAGGATTAAATCCAGGTCGCTATATTCAACTTAAAAATTCTAGCTTCGACGCTATTGAAAATGAATATGATGATTATTTTGAATATCGCACCAAAGATTATATGATTTGGGGAGGAACTGTTACTTATAACAATGAATCTGGAAACTATCGTGTTAGAGGAACCATGCCAGATAATCAGTTTATTGAGAATGCCGATATGGGTTCTGGTCGCTTTATTAGTCAATCGGATATTAATGAAAGTAAAAAAGTAGCCGTCATAGGTAATAAAATAAAAACAGATCTTTTTAAAGGTGAAGACCCCATAAATCAAAATATTCAAGTCTTCGGAATGAACTTTAAGGTGGTTGGGGTTTTTTATGATCCAGGTGGAGACCGTGAAGAAGGTCAAGTTTATATTCCGCTGACTACAGCTCAAAAAGTGTTTAATGCTGGAGAAAATATTAGAAACATGGCATTCACGGTGAAAATGGCAGATAATTTTGATGAAGCCGTAGCTATGTCTAATGCCATTGCTTTAGGAATAGAACAAAAAGTTAAAGAAATTCATACGGTTGCGCCAGACGATATAAGTGCTGTAAGAGTAAATAATACATTGGAACAAGCTCAGAAAATCTATTCATTAATTGCGACTATCAGAGCTGTATTTTGGTTTGTAGGAATAGGAACTATCATTGCAGGTATTGTAGGTGTAGGTAATATTATGCTCATCATCGTAAAAGAACGTACTAAAGAAATCGGAATTCGGAAAGCCTTAGGCGCACTGCCAATGTCTATTGTAGGTATGATTTTACAAGAAGCTGTTTTTGTAACCATGTTCTCTGGTTTATTTGGGTTAATTTTTGGGCTCGGGCTATTAGAACTTGTAGGACCATTAATAGAGAGTGACTTTATAAAATATCCACAAGTAGATTTTAATATTGCACTAACTACAGTGTTTTTGTTAGTGTTTGCAGGTGCTTTAGCAGGTTTTATTCCTGCATATAGAGCAGCAATGATTAAACCAATTGACGCATTAAGAGACGAATAATATGTTTAGTAGAGACCGTTGGGATGAAATACTAGAAGCGCTAAGTGCTAATAAATTTAGAACGTTTTTAACTGCGTTTGGTGTTTTTTGGGGTATTACAATCTTAGTCTTGTTATTGGCCTTAACTAATGGTCTGAAAAATGGAGTGACAGCAGATTTTGGAGATTTTGCCACCAATTCTATGTTTATGTGGACGCAAGGCACATCAAAGCCCTATAAAGGTTTGCCAAAAGGACGTTATTTTAATTATAAAATAGATGACATTGCTGCTATTAAATCAGAGATTCCTAATTTAAAATATGTGTCTCCTAGAAATCAGTTAGGTGGTTATAATGGAGCAAATAACGTAACAAGAGGAACAAAAACAGGTGCTTTTGAAATATATGGTGATTATCCAGAATATATAAATCAGCAACCGATGGATATTCTTCAAGGTCGCTTCATAAGTTATTCAGATATCGATGCCAAACGAAAAGTATGTGTCATCGGTACAGGTGTTGAAAAAGGACTTTACGATAAAGGTGAAGCCGTATTAGGAACCTACATTAAAGTGAATGGTGTCAATTTTTTGGTTGTTGGAACCTTTAAAATGAGTAATAGTCAAGGAGATGATGAGCAAGATGCAAGTACCATTTATATGCCTTTTACAACCTTTGGTCAGGCCTTTAATAGAGGTGAAAATGTGGGGTGGATGGCGATCACAGCGGTTGATGATGTCAGTATCACATCATTAAAACAGCAAGTTTTCGATTTAATGAAATTTAGACATAAAGTAGATCCGACGGACGATCGTGCTATTGGTCATTTTGATTTATCAGAACAATTTGGACGCGTTAATGGTTTGTTTTCAATTTTAAGTTTAGTGGGCTATTTTGTTGGAGCATTAGTGTTAATGTCTGGTATTATTGGTATCAGTAATATTATGCTTATTGTCGTTAAAGAGCGAACTAAAGAAATTGGAGTAAGACGCGCTTTAGGAGCTAGTCCATGGAGTATAAAATCGCAAATTTTACAAGAAAGTCTCGTTTTAACGATTCTTTCTGGAATGGTTGGTATTTCTTTTTCAGCATTTGTAGTTTGGGTGATGAATGCCATATTAGATAGTGTGGGGCCTGTTCAAAATTTTGCAAATCCCAGCGTTGATATATCAGTTATAGTAATAGCTTTAATTATACTAGTTGTATCTGGATTATTAGCAGGATTAATACCAGCAAATAGTGCAACTAAAATGAAACCGGTTGACGCCCTAAGGATAGAATAAGTATTATATAATCAATTTAACTAATGAAAAGAACAACAACTATTATCGTTTTATTATTAATCGTCTTTGGCTTTTTAGGAGCTCTTTATTTCTTTTGGATAAAAGGACAAGAAGATCCCATTACTTACACTTCAGAATCACCAACTGAAGAAACTATAATCGTTAAAACGGTGGCCACGGGAAGTATTGTGCCAAAGGAAGAAATATTAATTAAGCCAAATATTTCAGGAGTTATCGAACAGATTTTTATAGAAGCTGGTGAGTATGTTGAGCAAGGAGATCTTATTGCTCAAATTAAAGTGATACCAAATGCGTCAAGTTTAACAAGTGCAAAAAATAATATAGCAACGAATCAAACTGCACTGCAAACGGCACAAATAAATTTACAAACCCAACAGTCTAACTACGATAGACAAAAAGCTTTGTTTGATAAGGGGGTTATTTCAGCCAATGATTTTGAAGGTATAAATAATTCATATTTACAAGCTAAACAAAGTGTAGAACAAGCTAAAATTAATGTAAACTCCGCCAATCAAAATTATGATATTATTAAAACAGGTACCACATCTGGTTTAGGAAATATAGCACAGACACAGGTAAGAGCAACCGTTTCAGGGATGGTTTTAGATGTTCCTGTAAAAGCAGGGAACCAAGTTATTGAAGCTAATAATTTTAATGAAGGTACTTCAATTGCGTCTTTAGCAGATGTAAAACAAATGATTTTTGAAGGCAAAGTAGATGAAAGTGAAGTGGGTAAAATTAAAGAAGGCTTACCATTAGAAATTACAGTTGGTGCTATTGAAGATAAAACATTTGATGCTGTATTAGATTACATTGCTCCAAAAGGAGTTGCAGAAAATGGAGCCATTCAATTTGAAATAAAAGGATCGTTGAAAAAAATGGATTCAATATTTATTAGAGCAGGTTTAAGTGCCAATGCGTCTATTATTTTAGAAAAAGTAGAAAGCGTATTAGCGATTAAAGAAGCCTTAGTGCAATACGATAAGGAAACAAAAAAGCCCTATGTAGAGATTGAGATTGGAGATCAGGAATTTGAAAGAAAAGATGTAGAATTAGGGATTAGTGATGGTATTTTTGTAGAAGTAAAAAATGGCATTTCAAAATCCGATAAGATTAAAGTTTGGAATCAAGTACAAGGCGTACCTCAATACGCACAACAATAAATTTCAAAATTACTGTAACACTTTAAGTTTTATATAGACAAACAAGTATCATGAAGAAAACAATCATAGTAGCATTACTTCTTTTTGGAGTTTTAGTACAAGGGCAAAATAAAAAATGGACGCTAAAAGAGTGTGTAGAATATGCCTTACAAAATAATATTTCTGTTAAACAAAGTGAGTTAGATGTAGAGTCTGCAGATATAGATAAGCTAACAGCTGTGGGTAATTTTCTTCCAAGTGTAAACTTAGGAGTAGGTCTTTCTGAAAATACCGGACTTAGTTTTAACCCAATTACCAATAATGCAGAAACCACAACGTTTTTATCTGCGAGTGGAAATATTAATGTTGGTTATACACTATTTGATGGACTTAGAAATATTAGAACTGTTCAACGTGCAGAGATTTCTAAACTAGCTAGTCTATACCGATTAGATAAGATGAAAGATGATATTTCTCTTTTTGTTGCTAATGGTTATTTACAGGTTATTTTAAACAAAGCGAACCTCGAAGTTTTAAAGTCTCAGAATGCAGTGACGCAAGAACAGATGGAAAGAACACAACAATTAGTTGATGCAGGTTCATTACCAAGAGGTGATTTATTAGAAATACGTGCTACAGATGCCAATGAGAAGCAGTCTATAGTAAACGCTGAAAACACAGTTCAAATTTCATTAATTAGTTTAGCTCAGTTATTGTTGATTAAAGATTATGAAAACTTTGATATTGAGGATGAAGGTTATGATATAATTGATGATGGTATTTCTAGCAAATCTGCAGATGAAATAATTGAAGGAGCCATAGAAAATAGATCCGAAATTAAGATTGCACAATCTAATGTGGAATTAGCGGAAAAAGACCTTCAGATTGCAAAAGGGAGTTACCTTCCAACGCTTTCAGCATTTTTTGGTTACAATACGAGATATTCAAATACAAAATCTTTTATTTCAGAAATAGATCCTGATAATCCTATAGTAACACAACAAATAGGTACTGTGCAAGGTACTGGAGAGGTTGTCGTAGGTGAATTTCCAAACACACTAACCACCGTAGTTGGTGCAGATCCATTTTTTGATCAATTGTATCTCAATGATGGTATTTCTTATGGGTTGTCTCTAAATATTCCTATTTTAAATGGATTTAGCGTCAAAGGAAATGTTCAGAGAAATAAAATTAATTTAGAACGTTCAAAATTTTTATTAGAACAAGCAGAATTAGATTTAGAATCCTCAGTGTATCAAGCTCATGTTGATGCTAAAGGAGCCATGAAGTCTTATGAAGCCGCAAAACTAGCATTAGAATCGCAAGAATTAGCTTATGATTATGCTAAAGAACGCTATGATGTAGGGTTAACCAATGCCTTCGATTTTAGTCAGTCTAAGCAACGATTTGATAATGCGAAGATTCAGCTTAATCAAGCTAAATACGATTATATTTTTAAGTTGAAGGTTCTAGAATTATATTTTGGAATACCGGCAACAGAATTAAAGTTTTAATTATGAGCAAAACAGTAAAAATTATTATCATACTTTTTGTTGCTGTACTATTATTAGTACTTGCAGGATCTAAAATGGGATGGTTTGGTGAAAAAGGTGATTTTAAAGAAGTCACTGTAAAAGAGGTGACTTTAAAAGATATTGTTGAAACCGTATCTGCAACAGGAAAAATTCAACCAGAAATTGAGGTAAAAATATCTTCAGAAGTTTCAGGTGAAATTTTAGAGTTACCCTTCAAGGAAGGTGAAGAGGTTAAAAAAGGTGATTTGTTGGTTCGTGTGAATCCAGATTTAATTCAGTCTGCAGTGAGTAGAACCCAAGCATCTTATCAAAATGTGAGAGCAGGTTTAGAACAAGCGGAAGCCAATTTAAAACAAGCAAAAGCCGATTACGATAGAAATCAAATTCTTTTTAATAAAGGAGTTATTTCTAAGGCCGATTGGGATCGTTCTATTGCAACTTATGAAACTGCGGTTGCAGGGAAAAGCTCTGCATATTACAGTGTGCAGAGTGCTGCTGCAACGGTGAACGAAGCAAAAGACAATTTGAGTAGAACAACGATTTATTCTCCAATGACAGGAACCATTTCACTCTTAAGTGTAGAGTTAGGTGAACGTGTTGTAGGTACACAGCAAATGGCAGGTACGCCAATTTTGAGTGTGGCTAACCTAAAGAATATGGAAGTTGAAGTTGACGTGAATGAGAATGATATCGTAAAAGTGAACATTGGGGATTCTACAATTGTTGAAGTAGATGCCTATTTAAAGAAGCAGTTTAAGGGTGTTGTTACTGCGATTGCAAATTCTGCAGCAGGAACTTTAGCAGCAGATCAAGTAACCAATTTTAAAGTTAAGGTTAGAATTATTGAAGATTCCTATAAAGACCTAACAGAGGGAAGGCCTGAAACCTATTCTCCTTTCAGACCAGGAATGACAGCAACAGTAGATATTATTACAAAAACTAGAAAACACGCTATTTCTGTACCTATTAGTGCTATTGTGATTAAAACGGATACGAGCTCAACAAAGAAATCTTACGAGAAAATGACACGTATAGATTCAGGAGATTATAATACTGAAGAACAAAAATTTGAATGTGTATTTGTCAACGAAAACGGTAAGGCAAAATTAAGAGTGGTTAAAACGGGAATTCAAGATGATACCAATATCGAGATCATTTCGGGATTAACTAATGAAGACGAAATCATTACAGGACCGTATATTATGGTCTCTAAAAACTTAAGTCCTGGAGATTTATTAGAAGTAACAAATAAAAGTTCCTTAGAAGCTTCTAACACTGAAAGCGAGGAATAAAAATACAACTAGCCAATGGCATTAGTGCTAAATATAGAAACAGCAACTACAAATTGTTCAGTCTCTCTGTCTAAGGATGGAGAGATTTTAGTTTTAAAAGAAGATAATAGTTTAGGTTTTTCTCATGCAGAAACACTACATCTTTTTATTGATGAAGTCATTAAGGTTTCAAAAATTAAACCTTCTGAAATTGATGCTATAGCCGTAAGTAAAGGACCTGGTTCTTATACGGGTTTACGCATTGGAGTATCTTCAGCAAAGGGCTTATGTTTTGCTTTAGACAAACCTTTAATTGCAGTGTCTACATTAGAAAGTTTAGCGCATCAGGTTACATTTAGAGATGGATTTATAATTCCGATGTTAGATGCTAGACGTATGGAAGTGTATTCGGCTATTTATAATTCTAAGTTAGAATTGCATAGAGAAATCCAAGCCGAAATCCTCACAGAAGAGAGTTACAGTGACCTTCTAAAAGACCATAAGATTTATTTTATAGGAAATGGTGTTGAAAAGACTAAAAGCTTAATTCAGCATCCTAATGCTGTTTTTATAGAAGGGAAACTACCTTCGGCAAATAACATGGCGCTTTTAGCAGAAAACAAGTACAAAAAAAGCGACACCGAAGATGTCGCTTATTTTGAACCTTATTATTTAAAGGATTTTGTAGCTTTAAAAAAGAAAGCTTAACCTTCTTTATGTATTTCTACTTGATGTGGGTAAGGTATTTCAATACCAGCTACATCTAGTGCTTCTTTTACTTGTTCAGTGATATCAAAAAAGACTGTCCAGTAATCTTCAGTTTTACACCAAGGTCTAACCACAAAGTTAATTGAACTGTCAGCTAGTTCAGACAATGCAATTGTTGGTGCAGGATCTTTTAATATTAAAGGATGTGCCGCTAATACTTTACTGAATACGTCTTTAGTTTGTTTAATGTCGGCATCGTAGCTCACACCAAATACTAAATCTACTCGACGTGTTCCTTGTGTCGTATAGTTAACGATGTTTCCGTTAGAAAGTGATCCATTTGGAATAATAATTTCTTTATTAGAAAGACCAATTAATTTAGTAGTGAAGATTTCAATTTCTTTCACCACTCCAATCTCACCTTGAGCTTCTATTAAATCTCCAATCTTAATAGGTTTAAAAATCATAATTAAAACCCCACCGGCAAAGTTAGCTAATGAGCCTTGTAAAGCTAAACCAATAGCTAAACCAGCAGCAGCTAGAATGGCGGCAAAAGATGTTGTTTCTACACCAACAGTACCTAATACTACAATGATTAAAATAATTTTTAAAATCCAATTTAGAAGATTAGATAAGAATTTTTTTAGGCTCTCGTCATAGTTGCCTTTGTTCATTGCTTTTGTAATGCCTTTAAGTAGCATCTTAATTACCCAACTACCAATAATCCATATAACAATAGCACCTAATACTTTAGGGCCAAACTCTATAATAAAATTGTAACCTGCGTCAATCCATTTTTGTGTGTCCATGTTGATTTTTATAATTTTTAATTTAAAGAAAAACTCGACTAATTTTTAGACCGAGTTAGATGTTAATACTAGCGATAATAGAATTTATTTAACTTCGAAAGTCAATTTTAAATTCACTCTGAATTCTGTAACATCGTCACCATTAACAATAGCGCTCTGTTCATTTACATATACAGATTTTATGTTTTTTACAGTTTTGGAAGCTTCTTTAACTGCTTTTTTTGTTGCGTCTTCCCAACTTTTATCTGAGTTAGATAATACTTCAATAACTTTTAATACTGCCATAATATTTTATGTTTTTAGGGTTATATTATATAGACACTAAAAAAAATAAAAAGTCACTAATAAAGGTACTAAATTTTGACCATTTATAGAAGTTACGAGGGGATTATCATTCGGCACGCTATAGTAAAGCTATTGAAATAAGAATATGAGATGTTTACAGATTAACTTAGGATTAAAGAACAGAAAGCTAAAATGAATGCAGATTCACGCTTAATTATTGAGATAAATCTTCTAAACCCGTTTTAGATATAGAAGCTATAAGGTTTCTAAATATTTGAATAAGGTAATTAAATCCTCATCCTCTTTAAGGTTGATTTTGTTTTCCTTTATGAATGCCTTCAATTTACTTGAATGCTCAGGAAATAATGTTAAAAAATCTTTTCTTTTTTGAGGCAATATAGAAACTTTACCATCTATACTATAGAAATAATTACTATTAGCTTTTTTGAACTCTGCAGGCTTGCCGTTGCCATAACCATTAGTAGCTGCTGTTTCTTCATGAAGTTTTATGACTTCTTGTTTTAAAATTGCCATTGAATCAGACTCAAATAAAACGATAAGGAACCCTCTTTTTAATATACCTTCTTTGTTTGTGTAATTAGTGGTTTTATAAACCCTATTGTCTAAGAATGTTAATTCAAATTCTTCAGACACATTTAGGGCAATGGTATCCTTATCAAATATAACTTCCATTTCACCTTGGAAAGCATTGTATCTGCCAGAAAATACTTTATTACCAAACCTTTTAAATTTAACACCTTTGAATGATTCATCCATATATTGAGAACCATTTATATTATCTAACTCACTTTTATTAAGATTTACAGCTCGTGTGATACGATCCATATAGTCTTGCGAGATATTGTTTGTTGTGGAATTTATTTGATTTGTGGACGTGTTTTGCTGTTGTGCATAACTACTTTTAGTGGCTCCTAAAAAAATTAAAAACAAAGAAAAAAGGTGTATTCTGCGTATCATATCTTATAAGTTTTAATTAATAGTAATTAAAACTTAGACTCAATTATTATGCCACATAAAAAGATAATTTATTTAGCCATTTATAGCATTTACAGTAATAGAATTGTCTTTCAACATTTCTTTAAGCATGCTCTCAATTCCGTTTTTTAAAGTGAATGTTGAAGAAGGGCAACCACTACAAGCACCTTGTAATAAGACTTCAACTTTTTTAGTTGCTGCGTCATAAGATTTGAATTCTATATTACCACCATCACTTTCTACAGCCGGTTTAATATATTCTTCAAGAATATTGATAATGTTTTTTGAAGTGTCATCTAAGGCTTCAAATTTTTGCTCAATAGCTTCTTCAGTTTTTTCTAATTGTTTAGGTGCATCATCATTTAATATGGTTTTTCCGTCTTCAATATAAGATTTTAAAAACTCTCGTAATTGAAGCGTGATCTCTTCCCATTCAACAATATCAAACTTAGTAATGGAAATAAAATTCTTTTCCATGTACACATTTTTAATAAATGGGAATTGAAAAAGTTCAGTGGCTAAAGGTGATGGTTTAGCATCTTCAATAGACTTAAATTCAAATATAGCAGGCGCTATAACTTTATTGCAAACAAACTTTAATACACCTGGATTAGGTGTGCTTTCTGCATAAACAGTAACGGCTGCCTTGGGTTTAATAGCGTCTTCACTTACTATAACGCCATCTTTAGATAAATACTCTTCAATTTGTTGTGCAACTTCATTTTCTACATCTTTCCATTCCACTATATTATAACGCTCAATGGCTATAAAGTTTGAAGCGATATATACTTTTTTTACAAAAGGAAGATAGAATAATTGCTGTGCTAAAGGAGAATGTTTAGCGTCATCTATGTTGTTGAATTCGAAACTATTATGATTGGTTAAAAATCGATCTGCTTCAAACTTTTTTATAGCGTCGTTAGAAGTATTGACTATGGAAATCTTGGTCTGGGCCATCTTTTTTATTTGCAAAAATAGGGAATATCATGGTTAAACATTCAGACTTTTAACTAAGTTTTAATGTGTTGTAATCAATTTCTTTTTTATGTCATTTATGTGTTTGACGTTAAACAAACTGAGCGCGTCCTAGTCTAAAGACAGTTGATCTAAGAACTGTTTAATTGATATTTCTGTTGGGATTCCTAATTTCTTTTTCAAACGACTTCTAGCAACTTTTACGGTATCTGGTGTTACATTTAAGATTGTCGCTGTTTCTTTTATGGATAAGTTTAACTTTGTTAACAAGCAATACCGAATTTGTGTATCCGATAAATTGGGGTATTTTTCTAATAATTTGGCGGCCATGGTAGGGTATTCGGATTCTATTCTTTTAGTTATAATAGACATGTCCGAAGCAGATCTAATAAGGTTATTTATTTTAAGTTTTACTTCGTCTAATTTGGGTATTTGTGGTTTTTTAATTTCATCGAGCTCATTTTTTATAACAGTTAAGGTTTCTAGGCGTTGAGAAAGTGCTATGGCTGAGGCTTCTAATTCATTTTCGCGCAGAACGATTTGTTCCTCAAGTAATTTTTTTTCGTTACTTTTTAAAATCTCAATAACTTTTTCACCTTTTTTGTATTTTCTAAATAAAAGCATGCTTCCTAATAATAGAATGATACTCGCAAGTATGGCACTAATACTTAAATAATAGAGCTCTTGTTTTTTGTTTTTAATTTCTAACAACTCCATGTCAAAGAGTATTTGTTGACTTTTTTGTCTTTCCTTAAGAAGTTTTATTTTAGAGTCAATATAATTTGAAAGTGCTTTTTTTTCATTAGATCTTAAACTATCAACTAACGCATCTTTCTTTTGATATATTTCTACGGCATTTAAGTATTGCTTTTTTTCTGTATAATACTCTGCTAGTCTGTCATAAGAATCCTTCTTAGATTCAGGGCCAGAAGATAGTTTAATGGCTTCTTTTCTATAAGCAATTGCTTTATTAAGATCTCCAGCAGCATGATAAAATGTGCTTAAATAAGCCGTGTTATTAAAAAGAAGTTGATGCCAATTATTATTGTCTAAGCAATATTTTCTCACAACTAATGCGGAGTCTATGGCTTTTTGGTAATCACCTAACCTAAAATAATCATTGGCCATGGCGTTTTTGGTCCACCAGATTTCGTAAATGTCATTATCTTTTGTCGCTAAATCTAATATTGCTTTATGTAAGGGATGGCTTTTTTCTGGCATCTCTTTTTGGACATAATTTGCCGAAATATTTTTTAATAATCTCTTTTTTGTAAAAGATCCAATATCAGTAGTATCTTTTAATAGGGGTGTGAGTACTTCAAGTGCTTTGTCGTATTGGAATTTGTGATAATAGATTTCAGAGATGGCGATGTTATATGCCATAGATAACTTTATGTTTCCTTCTGGGATTAATGGGTAAACTTTAAAATAACTTTCTAACCCTTGTTCAGGCAAACCGAAAGCATTAGATAATAGTTGGCCCTTGTTTAGGTAATATTGAGGAAGTTCAATAGACTTAATTAATAAAGAGTCATCCTTTGCATTAAATGTAGCTACTTTAGATTCAAACAAATTAGCATAGTACAAAACACTATCTAAATTGGAATTTTCGTTTGCACCATGATACCACATTAATGATTTATAGGCATAAGCAATACCTTTATCGTATTGCATCTTTAAGGATTCTCTCAAGTTTTTATGATGAGCTGAATAGGCGTCTTTAGAATGTTTACCGTAATAAACATTATTTAGGCTATCTACTTTTCGTAAGTCGATTAAAATCTCATTATTTTGAGCGAAATACTGGTTGCAAAATAGTAAAACGATCAAAGTGGTAATTAACTTTCTTAACTGTGTTAAGGACATGTTTTATTTTCTATAAGTTGTTGTTTTATTCTTTTAAGTTGAGCTATTTTCAGCTCTTTTTTCTTAAAGTTTCTTGCTGTCTATTGATAATAATTCAATTTTAGAAGAAAATCATGGTCAAATTCATTTAATTTTAACTATATCGTTAAGTGCTTATTATGAGTGCTTTAGTGATTTTATTTTAGTGTGATTACCTTTTGATAACCCTTAAAAAATTGAAATATAAAACATAATGTTCAACTTGAGCTTCATAAGTTTAAAAGATTTAACGCTCTTTAAGAGGATTAAGTTTTTTAACTATAAAAAAAAAACACTAACTATTTAATCCAAACTTTATGAAAAAAATTACTTTTCTATTTATTCTAATGATTGCTTTTTGTTGGCAATCAAATGCGCAATTCACAGAGAGCTTTGAAACAGAAATACCTGCGACATGGACTGTTTTAGATCTTACTAGTTCATCTACGTGGGTGTGGGATGATTCACCAGAAAATGGGGCACAAGATGGTTCTGCTGTTGCAAAGATTGAATCTGGCTATCCTGACGCTAACGATGATTACTTAGTTACCCCTCAAATTTCAGTGACTTCTGGTTTAAACGATAGATTGATATTTTATGTGAAATCTAGAAGTGGTTTGTATTTAGAACCTTATGAGGTATTATTGTCTACAGCCACAGCTACTGCTGCGGATTTTACTGTAGTGCTGCAGGCACAAAGCGAAGCTCCTGATGAATGGACTAAAGTGACTTTAGATCTATCTACTTATAATGGGCAATCAATTTACGTTGCTGTTCGATCAACGTCAGATGATAATTGGGAGTTGTATGTAGATAATTTTGTGAATGACACATTTCCTGCTTGTATGGAGCCTACAGAATTAACCGTAGATAATATTAGTACTACAACAGCAGATTTAGCTTGGACAGAAAATGGTACTGCTTCAGCTTGGAATATAGAAATTGTAGATATCACTGCAGGTGGAACTATAACTGGTATTCCAACTTCTAGTGGAGTTACTAATCCTTATACGGCAACTAGTTTAGCGTCTGGTACCCAATATGAATTTTATGTGCAAGCCGATTGTGGTGTAGTTGATGGTTCTTCTATTTGGGTAGGTCCAATGTCGTTTACGACGGTTTGTGATACTTTTACTGCTCCTTACACACAAAATTTTGAGAATGCAGGTGATATTCCTGCTTGTTGGACAATGTCTAGCGATTCAGGACAAGAAGATTGGTTTTTTAGAGATTCTGGTCCAAGTCATGTTGGCGATGGTGGCGACCTCTCAGGTAGTACATTATCAGATGGTTATTATGCTGTTTGTGATGCATCGAGTGATCATGGTTTAAGATATTTAATGAGTCCTTTTGTAGATGTTAGTACTTTAGCGACACCTGAACTACGTTTTTATGAAATAAGTAATGCTGAAGATTCAAGTAACGCACAATTAGATGTAGAAATTTGGGATGGTGTAGCCTGGAATCTTATGGCTACATTTGATACAAATACAGATGGTTGGGAGTTAAAAATAATAGATATAAGTACATTAACATATACAGGGCCAGCACAAGCTCGCTTTACCTTTTCTGAACCTAATGGTGGTAGTGATGATGATATTGCTATTGATGATGTAATTTTTGATAACCCTATACCTTGTATATTTCCTGCAGATTTATCAGTAGCAAATGTTACTGCTACAACAGCAGATTTGGCATGGACAGAAACGGGTAGTGCTACAGCTTGGAATATTGAAATTGTAAATTTAACTGCGGAAGAAACTGTAACAGGTACTGCAACACTAACTGGAGTTACTAACCCTTATACAGTAACAGGTTTATTATCTAATACCGTTTATGAATTCTATGTTCAATCAAATTGTGGTACAACCGATGGAAATTCGTCTTGGATAGGACCAGTGTCTATTATAACTGATTGTGAAGCTTTGACAGCGCCCTATACAGAAGGTTTTGATAATGGTGGTGCCATACCAGATTGTTGGAGAATGTATAGTGATTCAGGAGAAGAAGAATGGTTTTTTCAAGATTCAGGATTAAGTCATGTTGGTGATCATGGCCTAATAACAGGAACTACAGCTACAGGTGGTTTCTATGCCGCAGCAGATGCTTCTAGTGATCATGGACCTAGATATTTGTTAACTCCTTTTGTAGATGTTAGTACGTTAACAGCACCAGCATTAAGTTTTTATGAAATAAGTAATTCTGAGGATTCAGAAAATGCACAACTCGATGTAGAAGTTTGGGATGGTGCTGCTTGGAATCTAATGGCAACTTATAATACAAATACAGTAGGTTGGGAATTGAAGACTTTAGATATTAGTAGTTTAACGTTTACCGGACCAGCACAAGCGCGTTTTACATTTTCAGAAGTTATTGCCCCTGGTGATGTTGACGATGATATCGCTATTGATGATGTTACTTTTGATGAGGCGCCTGCTTGTATGACACCTACAGATCTATCTGTATCAAATATTACATTGACTACAGCAGACGTCGCTTGGACAGCAAATGGTAATGGTACCACTTGGAATATTGAAGTTGTTAATTTAACTGCAGGTGAAACAGCTACAGGATTAGCAACTGTATTTGGGGCTACAAATCCGTATACACTTACAGGTTTAGAAGATGATAGCCATTACGAAGTTTATGTGCAAGCTGATTGTGATGTAGACGGTGTTTCTTTATGGGTAGGTCCATATATATTTGCAACTGCAATTATTCCTCCGGCTTGTGGTGGTATATTTGTAGATGGTGGTGGTAGTAACGGTAATTATCCAGCTTCTGAATTTTCGACTACAACGATTCTTCCAGATTCAGCTGGAGAAGCAGTGACTATTACGTTTACATACGTTGATATAGAGGTAGATACGTTTGGTTCTGGGCAGCAAGATGGCTGTTTCGATTACTTAACTATTTATAATGGGCCAGATAATACGTATCCTGTTTTAGCACAAACATTGTGTGGGCAAGACAGCAGTAATGGAGATAATACTTTAGTTGCAAGTAGCGAGCTTCATATTGGTGATTCTTATTCATCTACAGATCCATCAGGAGCTTTAACTATTGAGTTTAGGTCTGATCCTTATACTAGCTTAACTGGTTGGGAGGCATCAGTAACATGTGCTGTTTTAGGTGTTGATGATGTGGTTGACGAAGCTGCTTTCACTTATTATCCTAATCCAGTTAAAAACACATTAACATTAAATGCTCAAAAAAATATTGAAGCTGTAACTGTGTATAATATGTTAGGTCAAGAAGTATTAAGAACAGCACCTAATAGTGTTGCAAATGAGTTAGATATGTCTAGCTTAAATACAGGAACTTATTTTGTTAAAGTAACTATTGAAAATGTTACACAAGCGATACGAGTAATTAAGCAATAAATTTATTTTAAAACACAGAAGCCACTTAATTTTACTTTGTGGCTTTTGTTGTTTTCTAATGTAAGATTTAACAGGGTGTCTGTTTAATAATGGACTAATTTCTTTACCAAATTAAATAAAAATTGAAATGAATAAGAATATCTTCAAACTGACCTTTTTAGCTTTTTGTTTGCTCGGGAGTTCAATAGCCTTATCTCAAACAATAACTCCACCAGTAGGAGTGTCTTGTCCTTCTAACAACTCCACGTTTGTATTTGTAGAAGAATTTGATGATTCTGATGGATGGATAGGGGATATTACAACCAATAATATTGGCGGTAATTGGGAAATACCAGGTAATTCAGACAGTAGTGAAACAGGGCCTAGTTCTGCTTTTAGTGGTTCTCATTATATGAATTTTGAAGCTTCAGGTAATGCTAATCAACAATCAGCTTCAATAATTAGTCCTGTTATTGATTTGACTACAGCCACAGATGGAGCTGAATTATCTTTTTATCTCCATGCCTATGGTGATAATATGGGAGAATTAGAAGTTGAGGTTTCTAATTCAGTTTCCGGACCATTTACAAATCTATTTACATGGACAGGTCAATTGCAAACTTATAGTTCTGAAGCTTGGGTGCCAGTAGGTGTAAATTTAGATGCTTATCTCGGACAATCTATATATTTAAAATTTAAGAATACACGAGCAGGTTATAGTAGTAGAGCAGATATGTCTATTGATTTGTTGCGTGTAGAAACTTGTGGGACATTTTGTATTTCTCCGACGCTTTCCCTTAATTATGTAAACTCTAATGATACGAATGCTTTCGCTAGTTTTTCTTGGCAAGCTAATGATAGCGAAACGTCTTGGGAGTATGTGGTATTACCTTCAGGATCTAGCATTCCATCATCGGGTACTTCATCTTCAATTACAACTGTTATTGAAAATGATTTATTGTTTGATACGGAGTATGACGTATATGTCAGAGCAAATTGTACAAATGGTAATAGTATTTGGGCTGGACCTTTAACTTTTACAACTCCAATACAGACAAGATTTACAATTGACTGTACTGCAGGGCCTTTAACTGGGTCTTTATGCTATGGTGATAACGGAGTAGTTGATCCCGAAGTGTTTACTTTTACAAGTACAGATGGTACGCCTTTAACTATAACGTTTCTATCGGGTTATATTCAAGAAGGATGGGATCCATTGGTCGTTCTCGACTATAATGGTTCACCTATTGTTCCATACACTGATTATTTCTTTGGTAATGAAGGAGATCTTGCAGGTGTAACTTATACATCTACCGGCAATAGAATATCATTTTATGTTGCTTCAGATGATTTTCTACCATCGAGTTGTGCTAACGGTGATGATCCTTTAAGAGGAGGTATTACTTATAAAGTAGCTTGTGATACATGTACAAACTCAGAGTCAACCTATACAATTGTAGATGATTGTGGTAATGAAGATCAATTCTTTGTCAATGTTAATGTTTTATCTTTAGGTAGTGCTACATCATTAACTTTAGCTAATAACATCGATTTAGATACGACGACCGTAGATGCCGTTGGGACTTATCAAATTGGACCATTCCCTTTCTTTACTAATGTAATATATACCTTAAATAATGATCAAGATATTAATTGTGTATATGATAGTTTGCCAATAGTAGTAAGAGCTTGTATTCCAGAAAATGACGAGTGTTTAAATGCTGAGGTTGCAGTAGTAAATACAGGCGATAATTGTGAGCAATTAAATTATGGGACTATATTATCTGCAACACCATCTAACGTACCTGGAACATCTTGTGAAGGAGATCCTGATGATGATGTGTGGTTTCAGTTTACCGCTATAAATGACATTCAAATAATAGAGTTTATAAATATTGTAGAAAATGACATCTCTTCAGGTCTTAATCATGCTGTTTATGAAGGTGTTTGTGGAAGTCTTAATGAATTGTATTGTTCAGATTCAAACTCTAGTGTTACACCTCAATTGACTATTGGTGATACGTACTATATTAGAGTATTCTCAGAAGGTTCAGAAGATGAAAACGTGACTTTTGATTTATGTATTAGAAAAGGTTTTAATAGTATAGAAGTAAGCGACACTATCTATACTATAGACGAATTGGTGCGAGATATCTTGTTTAATAGTCCATGTGCACAAGTATCAAATATTACGTATTCCACAGGGGTAAACTTTAGTGATAATCAGCCAAATGGCATTGGTTATTTTTCTATGGATGGTGAAGGATTCCCTTTTGAACAAGGAATATTGTTAAGTACGGGGCATGTTGTGGAGGCAGCAGGACCAAATGACGAATTAATAAATTCGGGAGGGGCATCGTGGCCAGGAGATTCTGATTTAGATGATCTTTTGGGAGTGTCATCTAGAAATGCAACAATAATTGAATTTGATTTTATACCCTTATCACAATCTATAAGTTTCGACTTTTTAATGGCTTCAGAAGAGTATACAGGAGCAACAGGAGGAACAGATGAGTGTACGTATTCAGATGCTTTTGCTTTTCTCTTAACGGATGCTGAAGACAATACTACTAATTTAGCTGTTATTCCTGGTACTACAACGCCAATTTTAACAACAAATATTCATCCAGAAAATGAATCTTGTCCGGCAATCAATGAGGAGTATTTTGGGGAATACATAACTGAAAATTTACCTCCAATGAATTTCAATGGTAGAACAGTTGTGTTTACTGCGCAAGCTCCTGTAATTGTTGGACAGTCCTATCATATAAAATTGGTCGTTGCAGATGATTCAGATGCACAATATGATACTGGTATTTTTCTAAAATCTGGTAGTTTTGATATTGGAGAGTTAGACTTAGGTGATGATATTACTATAGAAGCTGGTACAGCAACATGTTTAAATGAGCCTGTTGTGTTAAATACCTTAGCATCAGATCTAGAGCATGTATGGTATAAGGACGGTTTTGTTATTGAAGGAGAAACGTCTTCTACGTTAATAGTAACTGAGCCAAATTTTTATACTGCTCAAGTTATTTTTTCAAATGATTGTATACTTACTAGTAATATTCTGGTTGAATTCTTAGAATTACCAATCGCAAATTTTGCTCCTGATTTAGTAGAATGCTCAGCAACAAATCAGGCATTCTTCGATCTTACAGAAAATGATGAGGCTATTTTAGGTGACCAAAACGCTGCAGATTTTACAATTACATATCATAGTGCTGAACAAGATGCGATTGATGGATTAAGTCCGTTATCTTCCATTTATTCTAATATTTCTAGTCCTCAAATCATTTATGCGAGAATCGAAAACAATAATACAGGTTGTTTTGCTACAACTACGTTCTTTTTAACGTTATCCGCACCGTCACATACCGCTTTTAGCACAGATTTAATAGGTTGTGATTTTGATAATGATGGTGTGGCTAGTTTTGATTTGGAGAGTCACAATTTTGAAATTTTAAATGGTCAGGATGCATCACAATATAATGTGTCTTATTATACATCTGAATCTGATGCTATGTCTGCTACAGGAGCGCTTTCTGGTTTGTATGAGAGTTCGGGAGAAACCTTGTATGTCAGAGTAGAGTCTGTAGATTTTTCAGGTTGTTATGTCACCAATGATTTTAATTTAGTAATTGGAATTGAGCCTGTTGCGAGTTTTGTTTCTGATGTTAATTTTGAAGTTTGTCCTAACGCTTCTTCTCCAATAGATATTGAGGCCATTCCAGGTAATTATGCGTTGTCGGAGGTTTCAATTAACTGGTATCGTGATGGTGGTATAATTGCTGGTGAAAATAGTTTGACTTTACCTGTTTTAGAAGCCGGATCATATGAAATTGAAGTTGTGTTTAACGATACAGGTTGTATAGGTTATAGCGAATTTACAGTTGTAGAGTTGGCTTCATGTGTATTTCCTCAAGGTATTTCACCAGGTGTTTCACCAGGTCAGAACGATACGTTTGACTTAAGCAGTTTTAGCGTTACTAAGCTAGAGATATTTAATAGATATGGAGCCCTAGTGTATTCAAAAAATAATTATACCAATGAATGGCATGGACAAACCAATGGTGGTGATGAGCTACCAGTAGGTACGTATTTCTATACGGTTGTTTACGAAGGTGGTGCAAAAACAAAAAGTGCTTGGGTCTATATTAACAAATAATCAACTATAAAAAATTAACTTATTATAATGAAAAAACTCTCTATTATAGCGGTTTTGCTTTTAGCATTTCAGATGCATGGGCAACAAGACCCACAGTACACGCAGTACATGTATAATATGAATATCATTAATCCTGCGTATGCAGGCTCAAAAGAAAATCTTTCTTTTGGATTATTATACAGAAATCAATGGACAAAGATTGATGGCGGACCAGAAACAGGAACATTTTTCGGTCATGCACCTATTAGTGATAAGCTTGGCTTAGGGGTGTCTCTTATTTCAGATCAAATTGGTCCGGTTAAAGAAACCAATGCTTATATAGATTTGTCGTACACATTGCAATTAGGTGGTGAACACCGTTTAGCATTTGGCGTAAAAGCGGGAGCTACATTTCATGATATAGGTTTAAACTCTGGTGTAGATGTGGTGGATAATACGGACCCATTTTTTGCACAAGACATTAATACGACAACACCTAATATCGGAGCAGGGTTCTTTTACTATACTGATAAATATTATGTTTCCTTATCTGTACCAAATTTATTGTCATCAGTACATTTAGATGCTGATGGTTATAAAATAGGATCTGAAACGCAACACTATTTCTTAACTGGTGGTTACGTGTTCGATTTATCACCAAATACAGAGTTGAAGCCATCAGTAATGGTGAAGTCTGCATTTGATGCACCAACATCATTCGATGTTAACGTCAATGCGAGATTCTACAAAAAATTCGAAATTGGAGCGTCATATCGATTAGATGATTCATTTTCTGGTTTAGTTAATTTTGCTTTATCACCGTCTATAAGAGTAGGATATGCATATGATGCCATCTCTTCAGATATTAAAGCATATGCACCTGCATCTCATGAGATCATGTTATTATTTGATCTTAATTTTGCAAAACGTGTTTCTCGTTCACCTAGATACTTTTAATCAGTTAAGCTAAATCAATTATGAAAAACTATAAAACATTATTATTAATTACGTTGATGAGTGGTTTTTGCCTAACTGCTCAAAATAAAGACACTAAAAAAGCAGACAAGCAATTTGCACAATACGAATTTGTAAAAGCCGCAGAAAGCTACAACAAGCTCGTAGACAATGGTAAAGCTGATGCTTATGTATACGGACAACTTGCTGAAAGTTATTATAACATTTTTAATACTGAGGCAGCTGAACGTTGGTATGCTAAAGCATTAGAAACATCTGATAACCCAGAAATGGTGTACAAGTACTCACAAATGCTAAAAGCAAATGGTAAGTATGACGAATCTAACAAACAGATGGATAAATTTGCAACGCTACGTCCTTCAGATGACAGAGCTACAGCTTATAGAAAAAACCCTGATTACCTTCCTAAGATTTTAGAACAAGGTAAAAAGTTTAATGTTCAAAATGCAGATTTCAATTCTGAACAATCTGATTTTGGTGGTACTATGAGTGAAGGTAAATTATACATCACATCGGGTCGTAACGATAGTCGTAAAACTTATGGATGGAACGATCAGCCGTTTTTAGATATTTATACAATTACTAAAAATACTGACGGAACATACCAAGAAGCAACTTTAGCAAATAATAAAATCAATACGAGATACCACGAAGGTTTAGTATCGTTTTCTCCAGATGGTAAAACCATGTATTTTTCTAGAGAAAGTTATTACGAAAAAGATTTTCAAAAGGATTCTTTAAGCAGTACAAAATTCAGTCAACTTTATTTATTTAAAGCGACTAAATTAGGTGATGATTGGGATACTATAGAAGCATTAGCTGTTAATAGTGAAAATTACTCAGTTAAAAATCCTTCTGTAAGTACTGATGGGAAAACCTTATATTTTTCTTCGAATATGCCAGAAGGTTTTGGTGGATTTGATATTTATAAAGCACCAATAAACGATGATGGTACATTAGGTGAAGCTGAAAACTTAGGTCAAAAAGTAAATACTGAAGGTCAAGAAATGTTCCCATACATTAGTAGTAACAACACTTTATATTTCTCTTCAAACGGACATTTAGGACTTGGTGGATTAGACGTCTTTTATACAAAAGTAATTGACGGTAAAATAGCGCCTGTACGTAATGTAGGTATTCCTATTAACAGTAATGCTGATGATTTTGCTTTCTCTATTGATGAAGAGAATGATGAAGGGTTTGTATCTTCCAACAGAACTGGTGGAAAAGGTAGCGACGATATTTACGCATTTAAAAAACTACAACCACTTTGTGATGTACTAATTAGTGCTACTGTTTTAGATGATAAAACACGTGAACCTATTAGTGGAGCAGCAGTTTCATTATTTGATGCAGAAGGAAACAAAGTCGTTTCAAAAACAACTAATGAAGAAGGTGTTGCTGAATTTATCGTGGAATGTGAAGAAGATTCAGAACTTGAAGTTGTAATGGATGGCTTTGATAGTAAAAAAGTGCAAGTTAAAGGTTCTAATGACGAAGAAAATAATGTTCAAATTTCTTTAGACCCTATTGAAAAGTTAATCGTAGATGAATCAATTAATTTAGCACCAATTTTCTTCGAATTTGATGAGTCAAATATTACAGCACAAGCGGCTTTTGAATTAGACAAATTAGTTCAGATAATGAATAAATATCCTGAAATGGTTATTGAAGCAACATCACATACAGATAATAGAGGAACCGATACTTATAATAACGGACTTTCTGATCGCAGAGCTAAAACGACGGTTCAGTATGTAATTTCTAAAGGTATTGATGAAGCTCGTATTTCTGGAACAGGTAAAGGTGAAACAGAACCAAAAGTAGATTGTTCAGGTGGTTGTACAAAAGCACAACATGCAGAAAATAGACGCTCAGAGTTTATTGTTGTTAGTGGGATGCGCTTATGATATAGTGTCTAATTTTTAACACGTTAATAAGCAATCTGAGTCATTTTTATTTTGATAAAATTGACAGGTTACTCAGTCTGTGATTTAATTAATTCTTAAGTTTAAAAAGTTATGTTTTATAATTCAGAACGGACTAGTAAAAAAAGCCTAAATTCTGATATTGATTTTCGTCGTTGTTTAAAATTTGAACTAATCGAATTTTGTAAAGAAAATGATTTATCTACCCAAGGAAGTAAGGTAAAAATAAGAGAGAGAATCGAAAACTTTTTAAATAAAAAATCAAAAAAGAATATCAAGAGTTATTCCCTTAAAAATAAACGTAGAGTGATAAAGAAAGTTATATAAATATCTTTTTATTCTTTAAGATAAGTATAAGTCAAATATGTCTTGATTTCTTTATGTCGTATTTTTTTGTATTTAAACTGTTAAAAGCAACTTCTCGTTCAAAAATTTCATGATGATTCATATGAATTGGTTAAATTTCAATTTTAATAATAAATTATAGTAGTTATTGTCTAAATAATTAACTGTTGGGTTAAAATAAGCTTATGGTAAGAAAAATTACAATTATAATTTCCTTTTTAATAACTACAATTGGTTTTGCTCAAGATTTATCTATGCAAAACGGCACATTCAATAGGTGTGCACCAGATATTTTTTATGATTCAGGAGGGGAATTTGGTAATTATGGTGACGATGACAATTACACGACTACCATATGTCCTCAAAATGATGATGATTTTATCATCATTAATTTTACTCAATTTACAACACAGCTTAGTCAAGATGTGTTAACTATTTACGATGGTGATGACATAACCGCAGCTGTAATTGGTACATATTCCGGTGCTTCTTCACCAGGATTTGTATCCGCATCAGATAGTAATAGTTCTGGATGTTTAACTTTTGTGTTCACAAGTAATAGTAGTGGAAATATTAATGGTTGGGAAGCTGAAATTTTATGTGCAACGCCATGTCAAGATATTATTGCATCGATAGATAGTACAACACCTGCGGCTAATTCCGCAGGTGTTATTGGAATAGTACCTTTTGAATCTGTTGATTTTTCTGCTAGTGCACTGTTTTCAATAGATGGAACAGATGCTACTTATGAATGGGATTTTGGAGACAATAATACAGCAACAGGAGCCAATGTTACTAATATATTTGGTGCACCAGGAACATACACGGTTACATTAACGGTTACAGATACGAATCCGCAAGGATGCTCAGGGACAGCAACAGTTACTGTTTTTGTTTTGGGGCAGAATGTTGTAATAGATCAAGATACATTTACTCCCGAACAATTAATTGAAGACGTTTTAATAGATAGCCCATGTGCTTCTGTCTCTAATATTGTCGCTGTAACTGGTAGTACCTATACTTTTACTGAACCAAATGGAATTGGATATTTTGTTAGTAATGGAATTGATTTTCCTTTTGAAGATGGCTTGTTACTCACAAGTGGAGATGCTAGTGAGGCCAGAGGACCTAATAATAATGGAACTTTAAGCGATGGATCTAGTGTTTGGCCAGGAGATGAAGAATTAGATACTGAATTAGGGGTTGATTCTCATAATGCGACATATATTCAATTTGATTTTATTCCGAGGGCTGATAGTATAAGTTTTGAGTTTTTAATGGCTTCTGAAGAATATGATATGGGTAGTTTTGAATGTATCTATTCGGATGCTTTTGCTTTTTTACTAACAGATGCAGCTGGTAATGTGTCTAATTTAGCTGTATTACCTGGTTCAACGACACCTATTTTGGTGACTAATATTCACCCCGATAATGGTTCTTGTGAAGCTGTTAATGAACGCTACTTTAGTGGTTACACTCCTAATAATGGATCGCCAATAGCATTTGATGGACGAACAAATGTTTTTACTGCAGAATCAGCAGTAGTTCCGGGTGAAACTTATACCATAAAATTGGTTATTGCAGATGATAGGGATAACCAATATGATTCTGGTGTTTTCATAAAAGCAGGTAGTTTTAATTTAGGAGGAGATTTAGGTGATGATATTACTATTGAAGCAGGTACTGCAGCATGTGATGGATCAGGTGTTGTTTTAGATACTAGACTTGAGCTAGCAACCCATATTTGGTATAAAGATGATGTGGTTATTCCAGGTGAAGAGTCCTCGACAATTACAGTTACAGAACCAGGAGTTTATTATGCAGACTTTGAATTAGAGAGTGTTTGTACAGGTTCTGCAGATCCTATTATAGTAGAATTTAGAGCAGGTGCAACGGCTAATTTGGCTCCTAATCTAGTTGTTTGTAGTACTTCTGGGGCTGAGGAATTTGATTTGTCAGTAAACGATGATGATATATTGGGCGACCAAGATCCAACTGTTTTTTCAATAAATTATTATCTTACAGAACAGGATGCTTTAGATAATGTTAACGCATTACCTACTCTTTATACGAACGTAACGAGTCCTCAAACGATTTGGGCGAGGTTAGCAGATGCTTCTCAAATTTGTGTTGATATAACCTCATTCTCAATATCTTCTCCACTTGCACCCACCATCAACCCAGTTTCAGATTTAGAGTTATGTGATGATGATAGTAACGATGGATTTGAGACCTTTGATTTAAGTTCACAAACTTTAGCGATTTTAGGGTCACAATCGGCAACAGATTTCACGGTAACTTACTATTTAAGCTTTGCAGATGCAGACGCAGGAGATAATGCCTTACCTTCAGATTACACCAATACGGTCAATAACCAGCCAATATTTGTAAGAGTAGCAAGTTCAGGGGATTCCAGTTGTTATAATGCCTCAGCGACGGCACTTTTCAATTTGGTAGTTAATCCTAGAGCATTAGCCACAACCCCGGATGACATGGAAGTTTGTGACGATGTGAGTAACGATGGTTTTGCTACCTTCGATTTAAGCAGTCAAGAAGCTGTAATTTTGAACGGACAAGACCCAACCGTTTATAACGTATTATTTTATAGTAGCCCAGACGACGCAGATGATAATGTAGGAGCTTTAGCAACAAGTTACACTAATACTACCGCAAATTTAGAGACCATCTATGTCAGAGTCGAAGACCCATTATATCCGAGCTGTTATAGTACCACAAGTTTTAATTTAATAGTAAATGCGCTACCAGTAGTAACCGCTGTAACACCATTGCAAGTTTGTGATGATGACACAGATGGATTTGTAGGCTTCCCATTAAGCGATAAAGAAGCTGAGTTATTAAACGGGCAAAGTGGAGTAGCTGTATCATTTCATGAAAACCTATTAGGAGCAGAAATGGATAACTCAGAAATATTTGATGGCTATGTTAACACATCGATGACCAATCAAATCATATTCGTACGTTTAGAAAATACAACAACCAACTGTTACAACATTGGTAGCCTTACCTTGGAGGTTTTAGAAAATCCAATAGCCAATAGCACCACACCATTAGAAGTTTGTGATGATAATGTCGATGGTATAGCGGTCTTTGATTTGAGTATAAAAGATACAGAAGTTGTAGGGACGCAAGCAGGGATGATCGTTCGCTATTATGAGAACCAAGCCGATGCAGAAGCAGGAGGCAGTCCATTATCAACCAATTACACAAATACGCAAGCGGGAGCCCAAGAGATTATAGCACGTATAGAAAATGGGGCAACAGGCTGTTATGCTACCACAGCACTTCAGTTGATTGTCAATCCAAAACCATTAGTCCTAGAAGTTTCTAACTATGAGTTGTGTGATGAGACTACACTAGGCGACGAAGAAGAAGCCTTCGATTTATTAACAAAGACTCCAGAGATTTTAGGAACACAGGTTAATGTCACGGTAAGTTACTATGCTAATCCAACAGATGCAAGTACTGAAACCAATCCTATATTAGGATCGTATACAAACATTAGCAACCCCCAAACGATAACAGCTGTACTGACCAATACACTAACAGGTTGTACTTCAGATTTAGAATTTGACTTAATAGTTAATCCATTACCGGTAGTGGTTGCACCAACAGCCTTAGAGGTTTGTGATGATGGTACACCAGACGGTTTAACAGAAATGGATTTAAGTCTAAAGAGCATGGAAATCACAGGCAACAATCCAGCCTATTCGATCAATTACTATGAGACTTTGGCAGACGCTGAAACAGAAACTGATCCTTTACCAATATTATATACCAATACGAGTAATGGACAAATTATTTTTGTACGCGTAGAAAATACTACTACCGGATGTTACGATACCACAGAATTAGAATTGGTTGTGCAACAAGCACCAATAGCTTTTACACCACAGCCACTGAGATACTGTGATCCAGACAATGACGGCTTTGGGGTGTTCACGCTTACGGATGTAGATAATGAGATCACGGGAGGCGCCTCAGGACTAGAGGTTACCTATCATGAGACAGAAACCAATGCTATTAATGGAGTTGATGCTATAGACACCACAGTGAACTATAACAACATCGTACAAGGTGAACAAATTTTATATGCAAGAATAGAAAGTCCAACGATAGCGACAGACTGTGCGACTGTTGTAGTGTTAAGGTTAATCGTAGAGCCAACACCACAGTTGCTAGATCCAACACCATTAGAAGCATGTGATGATATCTCAGCCGATGGTTTTGCGACGTTTGATCTAACGAGCAAAGCAGCAGAATTACTAAACGGTCAAGATCCGTTACAGTACATCGTTAGCTATTACGAGAGTGAGGCTAATGCAGAAGCGGACAACAACCCTATAGCTAATCCACTCGCTTATACCAACACCGACGATTTTAATCAAATTATTTGGATACGTGTAGAGGATAGCACCACGGTAGAAGGCTGTTATAAAATCACAAGTTTAGAACTGATAGTGAACCCGTTACCAGTTTTAATTACACCAGCACCCTTAGAGCTCTGTGATGTAAACAACCCAGGAGATGAGCAAGAAGGCTTTATATTAGAAGAGGCTAACGAAGAAATCCTAAATGGTCAAACAGGCCTATCGCTAACGTACTATGAAACACAAATGGATGCCGACAATGCAACAAATCCAATAACAAGTCCATATGTAAACACTAGCAATGCTCAAACGATATTTGTAAGAGCAGAAAATGATGTCACAGGCTGTTACAATACGGTAACCGTAACGCTAAGAGTAGATCCAATACCATCACCAGAACCGAATCCAACAGCAATAGAAGTCTGTGATGATGACAATGATGGATTTGCAGAATTCGATTTAACACAACGTACTATAGAAGTTATTAATGGAGAACCTAATGTAGCGATTACTTATCACGAGACACAGACCGATGCAGAGAATGGTGATAATCCAATCATAGGACTGTACACTAACATTGTGGCCAACAATCAAATGATTTTTGTACGTTCGGAAAACACGGTAACAGGCTGCTTTAGTTTAACCACAAATACGATGGAGCTTATTGTGTTGCCTTCGCCAGAAGTGCCAACAAGTATAGAGTCTTACACTATATGTGACACCAATGACAATGGTATTACCCAATTTGATTTGACCACCAAAGATGAAGAAATTTTAAACGGACAAGACCCACTAGAGGTACTACTGACTTACCATGTTAGTGCATTAGATGCCGCAACAGGCAATAATCCAATTATTAATGTAGGTAACTACACCAACACTGTAAACCCACAAGTTATTTATGTACGTTTATACAATCCAACAACAGGCTGTGACGATACCGGAGAATTTGAGTTAGAGGTTAATTTACCACCAGTAGTGGTACAACCAACACAATTAAGTGAATGTGATGATTTAGGAGAAACACCAGGAGATGAATTTACAACATTTGATTTAACGGTAAAAAACAATGAAATCACTGGAGGGAATAGCAGTTATTCCGTAGATTATTATGAGACCGATGCGGATGCACAATCTCAAACCAATGTGATTCCAGATCCAACACAGTATACCAATACTTCAGTTAACGGCTTAAATGCAAACCCACAAACCCTTTATGTGGTGGTTACCGATACCAATACAGGCTGTGTAGACTTTACTACCTTAACAATCCGTGTCTTACCAAACCCAACCCCAACACCAAGCGATCAATTACCAAGTTTAGAGTTGTGTGATGATGTAAACACAGGAGATGGAGTCGAAGTGTTTGACCTTACGGAAAATGAAATTCTGATATTAAATGGAGAAGCAGGAGTTACGGCAAGCTACTATGAAAGTCTAGATGATGCCAATTCAGCAAGTAATGCTATAGTAGACCCAACGCAGTATACGAATACAGAAACACCAGAACAAGAGATTTATGTGCGTGTGACCAATGATGCTACAGGCTGTTATGCTTTAGTTGATTTTACAATCATAGTGCATCCATTACCAGAAGTTGTGGCTGTAACAGATTTTATACAATGTGAATTATTCACTGATGGTGTTGATAGTTTTGATTTGACTACAAAAGACGAAGAAGTTTTAAACGGTCAAGATCCAACACAGTTTATAGTAAGTTACCATAGCAGTTTAGCCGATGCCGAAGCAGGTACCAACGGCCTAGTAAGTTCATACACGAACTTGAGTAACCCACAGCAAATCTTTGTGACAATCACCAACAATATAACAGGTTGTTCGATTAGTACACAAAGCTTCAATATAGAAGTGCAAGAAGCCGCACAGGCCAACCCAAATATGGAAGCCATAGTTTATGAAACCTGTGATGATGAGATGGAAACTGATGGAGATCCAACCAATGACAGTGCACAGTTTGATTTAACGACAAGAGACGCAGAAGTTTTAGACGGTCAAGATCCACTGAATTATATTGTGAGCTATTATGAAACGCAAGACGATGCTGATTTAAATGTCAATCCATTACCAACATTGTATGAAAACATAACGAACCCACAAGTTATATATGCACGTGTTGATAATGACACACCAGATGGTACCACAGGTAATGACACATCCATCTGTTATGCTGTAGCAGAAATCACTTTACAAGTGAATCCGTTACCCGAGTTTAATTTAGAAGACAGTTATATTCTATGTTTAAACACCAATGGAACGGAAGTTTTAGAACCTTTAGTTATTGATACAGGCTTATCGGCATTAGACTATAGTTTTGAGTGGAGTTATAATACCGTTGTAATTCCAGGAGCTACAGGTCCAAGTATAATGCCCACCCAAGGAGGTAGCTATAGTGTTTTAGTAACCGATATGAGCACATCTACAGAGACTAATTGTACTAATGTTGATACAACTGACGTTATAGAAAGTGAACCACCAAGTTTAACCATAGAATTATTGACCCAAGCCTTTGCAGATAATCACATTTTAGAAGCCTTAGCGACCGGAATAGGAGTTTATGAATACAGCTTAGACGGAGGACCATGGCAAGATGAAGGGACCTTTATAAACCTATCTGCAGGAGAGCATGAGATTACGGCAAGAGATAAAAATGGCTGTGGATTAATCACGGTATCGAAGTTTATAATCGATTATCCGCTGTATTTTACGCCCAACGGAGATGGAAATAATGAAACTTGGAACATTGAAGGTGTTGGAAGTAATGCAAAAATTTATATATTTGACCGGTACGGAAAATTATTAAAGCAGTTGAGTCCTGATGGAAATGGTTGGGATGGAACGTTTAGTAATGAAGTAATGCCAACGAGTGACTACTGGTTTACAGTGGAATACGACGAGCCGAGCAATGGAGTACGTAAAGAATTTAGAGCCCATTTTACCTTGAAACGATAAGAAATTATGAGATTAAAAAAGTATTGTTTAGTAGCATTTATAGCTTTTATGGCGAATTTTAGCTTTGCCCAAGAAGGTATTCCTATTTATTCTGATTATTTAACAGATAATTATTATTTAATTCACCCTTCAATGGCAGGTGTTGCTAACTGTGCTAAAGTTAGATTAACAGCAAGACAACAATGGTTTGGGGTAGATGATGCTCCGAGCTTACAAACCTTAAGTATGAATGGAAGAATAGGAGATTCTCCTGTAGCCATTGGTGGTGTTCTTTTTAATGACTCTAATGGGTATCATTCTACAGTTGGTGGTTATGCAACATTCGCTTACCATTTAATGTTTTCTAGAAATGAAATTGATTTAAATATGTTGTCATTTGGTTTAAGTGCTGGTTTTTTACAGTATAAACTTGATGAGACAAGTTGGTTAGCGCCTGGTGAATATGATGCGGCAGTTGCAGGAATTGAACAAAGTGCTACAAATTTTAACGTCGATGTTGGTCTTTCTTATCATTTTGTAGATTTCTATGCACATTTCACGGCTAAGAATATTTTAGATAATGATGGTGTAAATTATAACCAAAATGGTGAATTTGAATTTAAAAACTTAAGAACTTATTTGGTGTCTTCTGGTTATACGTTTAGTCAGTATGGTAGCGAATGGAGTTATGAGCCTTCTATAATGTATATGTATAGAGATGCAACAGCAGAATCTTCAATAGATATAAATGCTAAAGTTTATAAGGAAATGGATTTTGGTAAAGTTTGGGGTGGATTATCTTACAGACGTAGTTTAGATGGTGCCGAGTTCCAAGATGGATCTGGTGTTAGCAGTCAAAAATTACAATACATCACTCCATTTTTAGGTGTAGATTATAATAATTTTGTGTTTGCATATACATATTCATACCAAGCAAATACAGTGAATTTTAATACTGGTGGTTTTCATCAATTAACTCTTGGATTCAACTTTAACTGTAGACGAGAGAAATATGAGTGTAATTGTCCTGCAATTAACTAATATAAATAACACATAAAAAAAGGCTCAATTTAAATTGAGCCTTTTTTTGTTTTCATAATTACGTTTTATTCCCATTTATAGTTTTTCTGTTCAGCTTGTGACTTTAGTGCTTTAATCATCGCACTTTCTAAGCCGTTATTAGAGTCTTTAGTTTGCTTAGCAATATAATCGCGTCGGTTGAGATTTAATGTGGCTATTTCATCTTGAAGTTTTTTACGCAATTGGGCTTTTTCTTCGACATAAGATTTGATTTCAGATTTAGATTTCCCCTTTAATTCTTCAGGTAATTCGCTATCTTTTATTTCATCATAAGAAAAGTCAGCTTCTTTTTCTGCATCTACCAAATCCCAAGAACTGTTTTTGTATAAACGTGAACTTTTGCTCACTGTTCTACTTACTGCATTGGCTTTATTATAACTTCTAGCATTGGAATCTTGTTCTGCTTGCATTTCCATTTTAGCTCTACCTGTACTTCCATAAGCAACATAGGTGGTATTTAGTTTTTCATTGAGCTCTAAAATTTTGTCATCGTAAGGAGATGCCACGTGTACGGTTGCTTCGTTATGATTGATAGCCATATAATTCCCATGGGTTAAATCGGCTCCATCTTTCCATTTGGTTGAGATCCCTTGATTGTAATCACCACAAAAAATAGTATTCACGGTAACGTCATTTTGATGTGCTAATTTAGAGGCGTCTTTGTAACTGACGTTTCCTTGTGTGTAAGGTTCGTTTCCTGCGATGAAAACAAGTTTTAAATCCTCTTTGCTATCTCCCCATTCTAATTGGCTTAAAGCCGTGTTAATTACTTTACCGCAATATTCATTGCCGCCATTTGTGGTTAGTGAGAATAATGATTTTGAAATTTCATCCAAATCATCACTAAACGCAATGACTTGTCTTAAATAGCCTTCATCTGCATTAAGATTATCATTTCCGTATTCGTAAAGTGCAATTTTAAGATTAGGACTTTGGTCTTCGCATTTGGCGTAAGACAATTCATTTACAATTTTCCAAAGTTGCGCTTTGGCTTGGTCAATTAAGCCATCCATACTATTACTGGTGTCTAAAAGCAACGCGACTTTAATTTCAGGATTTTTAGCTTTTGAAGTGGTATTAATCACGGTTTCAGAGATGGCTAAATCTTGAGTTCTATTTTTCGAATTTGCATTACAAGCAGTTAACGATGCTAAGCATAATGCAAATATTAAGGTTTTAAATTGTGTTTTCATGTTTTTTATTTTGCTTAATTATTATTTATCTTTCAGGATTGATATCTCAATCCATTTAAAAAAGACCCCCTTTAAGTCCTTTTTAGAGGACAGCTTTATCGTAAGAATCATTTGAAAGTCATAACCTATATTATATTCGCTTAACAAATAAAGTCTTGATTTTATGTTCTTACAGCGAAGCGATCTTGATTCTTTTTTATTTAGTATTTAATTCTTTTACGTCTATAGTTCCATTCGGAGAAATCACATAGTATTTGTGATCTATTTTTGTTTCAACTACAGGTGCTACCTTGACTTCTTTCGGTTTCGGAGTAAAAACCAGTTTTATATTCATGCCAATTTGAACAACGGGTTCTAAAATTGAAGGATTAATCACCACATCATAATTTTCATACGTTAAAGGTTGGTAATAATAAGAGGTCTGCTTTTTTACCGTTGTAACACCTTTGTTTTTATCTAAAGCTTCAACAGAAGTACTATTATAAGCTTGATAGCTTTGGTAGAAATCCTTT
Organism: Winogradskyella helgolandensis; assembly: GCF_013404085.1. NCBI lineage: Bacteria > Pseudomonadati > Bacteroidota > Flavobacteriia > Flavobacteriales > Flavobacteriaceae > Winogradskyella > Winogradskyella helgolandensis. The sequence goes on from NZ_JABFHO010000001.1 coordinate 1,439,484, forward strand.
GGGAAATAACAGTATTTATCATCTGCAATAGACACATCATAAGTAGACATATCAAACCCTAGAGCTTTGTAATACGCTTTCTTTTCATCAATAAGTTTCAATAATTCATCTTGAAGATTTTTATAGACCTCTTGAATATTGTCTATATAATAATCAACCTTTACCAGATTATAAATTTCACTTTGAGCACAAGCTGATAAAATGGCTTCAAATTGACTGGTTTTTGTAAATTGGATATGAATGTTTTGTTGTAATTCAAATCCCTTAGGAACTTCAGTATAGGTTTTGCTGAATAGTTTCTTTGTAACTTCAACTTCATAGATAGGAATAAAAGAAATCACATCAATCGCCATATTTTTTTGAGAGATGCCAATAGCGTTTAAACGCTGTTTAATACTGTCTATACGTGCTGTCATTAATTGACTAGTCATCTCTGCAGACGATCCCATTTGAGAGACATTGAATATTGCTGTGTAAGTCGTAGCGCTTGCATTTTGAAGCGCTTTTACATCTACCGTTAATACATTACTGGGATGGAGTGTTTGATGAATTTGCTGCTGAACTGTTGGATTATAGATTTGTGCATTTCCAGAGCTTAAAATATTCTGTCTAGAAATATCTTGGGTGATTTCATTATAATTTCCTCGGTGTTGAGCTATTATAGATGAACAGCTTATTAAGAATAGCAGTAATGTTAGATTAATTGATTTCATTTTCATAATTGTTTTTTGATTTATGGCGTAAAGCTCTGTTATAAAAACAGGGATTAAAATCGACAATGAGTAAAGTGCTGCTTCGGCTGAGTGAAGTCCACTATAAATTTAGTAGAAGTGCCTTTTTTGGCATGAAAAGACGTCAAATTTAGAATACCTCATTTTTTGAAACCAAATAAAGTATGTAGTTTAGTCCAACTAATTAAAAGTGAAGTGAGAATTCCTAAACCATATTATATACTACTAATATTTTTTCTTATAGGTCTTGTAACCTTTGGGCAGAATAGGGAGGTGAAGCGAGCAGATGAAAAACCTGTATTTACCATTAGAGGTTCTGTGTATGAAAAAGAAACCCATAAACCTTATAAGAATGTTGAGATTTTAATAAATGGTGGAAGCTATGTAACCACAAGTTTTGATGGAACGTTTGATATAAAGGCTAAAATTGGTGATGAACTTATTGTAAAACATCCCGATTTTGAGACAATTTACTACACTATAGAATCTAATGAACGAATTAGTATTGAGGTTGTTGACGCTAAACAATCTAAATTTCGTGGTAGAAGTAAAGGAGATTTTGAGCGTTTTAACCAGATGATTGATTCGGCAGATGCTTATCTGAAAAAGGATGCCGAAAAAAGTATCAAGTTTATTGGAGATGCTTTAAATGTCAATGTAACGGTAACACAAAGTGCTGAAGCCCAGGAATTATTAGGAGATATATATATGTTTTGGAAACAGTTCGATTTGGCGATTTCAGCGTATAGAATCAGCCTTCAAAATACAGAAACAGCATCTGCAAAATTGAAGTTAGCCAAAGCGTACCTTAACAACGGAAATTTTGAAACTAGTCTTAGTACTTTCAACCAGATTGATGAAAAGACTTTATCTAATTATCAAAAAACAATATGGTTTGAAGGTATTGGAGATGCTCATTTAAAAACGAAAGACTTTACTAAAGCTATTCAAGCTTATGAAGACGGGTTGAAGGTTGCAAAGCAACATCTCATAGCGCCTAAGGTTACGGACTTAAATTCTAAAATAGCACAGGTTTATAGTAAGCAAGGGCAAACCGTTAAGGCTAAAAGTTACTTTACCAATTCATTGAGTTTAGCGAAGCAAGAAAATAAAAAACGTGCTGTTGAAGAACAAGTGAAAGTTGCTGAGTTTAATAGTGAAAATGCCGAATATGAAAGTGAAATTGAATTAAGAAAACTGGCCATTGAAGGGATTAAAGATATTGAAACCGATTCTGTAATTAGTAATGATAGCCCAATTACATCCCAAAAGCAAAACTATAAAATTGGTAATGCCTATTTATTAAGTAATGATTTAACCAATGCCATTCCGTACTTAGAGAAAAGTATGGAAGAAGCAGGAGAACGAGGTGATTTAGATGTAAAATTAGATGCCACACGGAAGCTTTCTGAAGTTAATGCGCGGTTAGGGAATACAGAAAAAACAATCGCTTATAATGAAGAATATAAGGATGTTGTAGATGAATTATACGCTAGGAAAAGACAAGAAATTTCTCAAGCGGCACGTTTTAGTCGCAATATTGCAGAGCAGCAAAATAGAATAACTACTTTAGAGAGTGATCGCGCTTTATCTAAAAGTACTTATGAATTAACCCAAGAACGTAATAAAAGTCAACAACTTATTATTTATTCTTTAATAGGTGGTTTAATCCTATTGCTAATTACGGGTTTTTTAATGTTTAAATACATCAAACAACAACGATTGGCGAATAATTTATTAGCCTTAAAATCGTTGCGAAGCCAAATGAATCCGCATTTTATTTTTAACGCGTTGAATTCTGTGAACACATTTATCGCGACAAACGATGAGCGAACTGCTAACAAATATTTGTCAGATTTTTCACAATTGATGCGTGCTGTATTAGAAAATAGTGAGGAAGATTTCATTCCACTAAAAAAGGAAATTGAATTATTGAATTTGTATACCAAGCTCGAACATTTTAGATTTCAAGATAAGTTTGATTATACTATAGATGTGGATGAGGCTGTAGATGTTGAAGAATTCCAGATTCCTCCAATGTTATTACAGCCGTATATCGAAAATGCAGTATGGCATGGCTTGCGTTACAAAAGAGATAAAGGGCATTTAAATATTACAATTCAACCCAAATCTAAAGATGAAATAACAATTACAATTTCTGATGATGGCATTGGTAGAAGTCGCTCTAAAGCATTAAAAACGGATCATCAGAAAAAACAAAATTCAAAAGGCATGAACAACATTAAAAAACGGGTTGCCATTTTGAATGAGATGTATAAAGATAAAGTTGATGTTACGATTAATGATTTTCAGGACTTGGAAGATGCAGGAACAAAAGTAGTCGTCACACTTAAAAAAGACTAAATAAAGTTTGAGGCCTGAAGTTGGAAGTTGAAAGTAACTTCGAGCTTCGAGCTTCTCACTTCAAACTATAGACTATGAAACTAAACGCCATAATAGTAGAAGACGAAGAAAACAGCAGACTAATTCTAAGAAATTATCTGACTAAATATTGTCCAAATATTTCAATTTTAGGAGAAGCTGCTAATGTTGAAGAAGCCTTAGTTTTAATTAGAAACAATGATTTAGACGTGGTTTTTTTAGATGTAGAAATGCCTTATGGTAATGCCTTCGATTTATTAGATAAGGTTGGTGATATTAATTTTGAAACCATATTTGTGACGGCATACAATCACTATGCGATTGACGCACTAAATGCACATGCCTCTTATTATTTAATGAAACCAATTTCTATTGATGAATTGATTAAGGCTGTTGATTATGTTACTGAAATTAGAACCAAAGAAGATGCGCTTCAAAATCAAATTTTAGTACCAAAGACCAATTCGGTGAATGGTAAAATAACACTTCCACAACAAGATGGTTTTGAAGTTATAGAAACAGCAGACATTATGTATTGTAAGGCTGATGACAACTACACCGAAATATATCTGCATAACAATAAAAAGAAACTCGTTAGTAAAACTTTAAAATATATAGAAGAAAGCCTAAAAGATGCCAATTTTGCTAGAGTTCACAAGAGCTATTTAGTTAATGTGAATGAAATCGTAAAATACGTAAAAGGTAAAGGAGGTAGTGTGATTTTAAGTAACGGAAAAGAGATTCTGGTTTCGGCTTCTAAAAAATCTGATTTATTGTCATATTTCAAGTAATCTAATTAAATTTAATCTCTTCGGTTAAATTTAGGCTGAAATTTTCTAGGGCTTTCAGTAACAAGCTTTTTTCTAAATAGAAAATAAAAGAGACAACCGATTACTGGAAAGAATAAAATAGCCAGAAACCATACGGTACTCATATAAGGGGTTTTAAATCGAGATCGGGTGATATCAAAAATTGCCCAAAACCATAATACAATAGCAACAATTATAAAGCCGATAATTAAAGATGATTCCATGACGCTGTGTTTAGAAAATTAACCAAGAAATTTAAATACTCAATTCTACAACCAACCCTTCGTTAGATCTTACATTAAAAACGGTGTCATCTTCAAAAATTAAATACTGTCCTTTAATGCCAACTAGTTTTCCTGAATAATGAGGTGTTTTACTTAAATTTAGACTTTTTAGCTTTTCAGGATAATGCTCTACAGGGAACTTAATATGTGTTTCTGTGTTGTCTTCAATAAAATATGGTAAGGCTTCCTCAGGAATGTAGGCTTTTAATTTTTGTTTCCATTCTAATAAATCTTCATCTTTTATATCATTCTTCAACATCGTTCGCCAATTGGTTTTGTCGGCAACATGATCTTTTAAAGCGACCTCAGTAATGCCTGCTAAATAACGGTTAGGAACTTCAACAATTTCAACCGCTTCATGAGCACCTTGGTCTATCCAACGCGTTGGTACTTGACTCTTTCTAGTCACACCAACTTTTACATTACTAGAATTGGCTAGATACACAATATGCGGTTGTAGTTGCACTTTTGTTTCATAATCTAAATCTCTATCTTCTTTCCCTAAATGTGCTGTGCTCAATTCTGGTCGCATTATCCAATCACCAGCAAAAGGTTTGTCAAAAAAACACGTTTTACAAAAGCCTTGTCTGTAAATCGGACGATCTAATCCGCAGCTTAGACATTGGTGTCCAACCAATTTTATATCAATAGTTTTATTTAATAACTGATTGACATGAATGAAGTCATTTTCAAAGACTAAATAGTATTGAATAGGTTCTAAAAATTCGGTTTGCATTTTAGTGAGGACTCCTGTATAAACCATGAAAGAAATTTAGTATTTTTAGCATTAATTAATAGCGTAAAGATAGCCAATCCATGCCAATTCCTATTGTAAATTCCATTGCGTCTTGGTTTTTGAAAAAACGATTCCATCAAATAGAGTTGTTTTTAAAATACCCAAACGAAGTCCAGAACGAATTACTATTTAGTTTATTAAAACTTGCTAAAGACACTGAGATTGGTAAACAATATGACTTTGATTCTATTAAGTCTTATAGAGAGTTTAATGAGCGAATTCCTGTGGTAAATTATGAGGAATTTCAACCATTAATTGAACGTTCTCGTAATGGTGAACAGAATATTTTTTGGCCTCGACCTATAAAATGGTTTGCTAAATCTAGCGGAACTACTAATGCGAAAAGTAAGTTTATTCCTGTTAGTTTTGAATCTTTAGAAGATTGCCATTATGCGGCGAGTAAGGATTTGTTGTGTATGTATTTAAACAATAATGAAGACGCACAATTGTTTACAGGTAAAAGTTTACGATTAGGTGGTAGTAAAGAACTGTACAAAGAAAATGGAACTGTATTTGGTGATTTAAGTGCTATTTTAATCGATAATATGCCATTTTGGGCAGAATTTAGTAGTACACCTAGTAATCGTGTGTCTCTGATGAGCGATTGGGAGACGAAGATGCAGGCTATAGTAGAAGAGACTATAGAGGAGAATGTAACAAGTCTTGCAGGTGTTCCTTCTTGGATGTTAGTGTTACTCAATAATGTTTTAGAAAAAACGGATAAAGACAGTCTTTTTGATATTTGGCCAAACCTAGAAGTTTATTTTCATGGTGGAGTAAATTTCAATCCGTATGTAGAACAGTATAAAGCTATTTTACCATCGGATAAGTTTAGATATTACGAGATTTATAATGCATCTGAAGGCTTTTTTGCTATTCAAGATCAAAATAATTCTAGTGATTTATTGTTGATGTTAGATTACGGGATTTTTTATGAATTCATTCCTATGACTTCCTATGGCACTGAAGAGCAAAAAGTGATTCCGTTAGGTGACGTTAAATTGAATACTAACTACGCGGTAATTATTACAACCAATGCTGGTTTGTGGCGCTATAAAATTGGAGATACAATCCGTTTTGTAAGTTTAAGTCCACATAGAGTTAAGGTGACCGGTAGAACCAAGCATCATATAAATGCTTTTGGTGAAGAATTAATTATAGAAAATGCTGAAGAGGCTTTTAAAAATGTATGCAAACGTACAGCTTCTGAGATTGTTGATTATACAGCAGCTCCTATTTTTATGGAAGGTAAAGAAAAAGGAGCTCATGAGTGGATTATTGAATTTAAAACACCACCAGTTAATATGTCTCATTTTGAAGAGCTGTTTGATGATTCCTTAAAGTCTTTAAATTCCGATTATGAAGCCAAGCGTTTGAATAATATGACGCTTAATAAACCAAAGATTCACAGCGCAAGGCCTAACTTGTTTTACGATTGGTTAAAAGAGAATGATAAACTTGGAGGACAACATAAAGTACCACGCTTATCTAATAGTCGGACTTATCTGGACGCGTTATTGCAACTTAATCAGTTATAAAAGTGTTTTGTTTTTTTGTCTAAACGATTGCGATTAGACAGTTGCAAACGCTATTTGGTTCAGATTTAGTTTCCATTTAAACGCCATACACTTTATCGCTAATAATAACATTTACGGACACTATATCGTCAATCCCATAGATTTTAACCAATAAAAAAATCAAATTGGACTTGCTTTAATTTATGCCTATATATTAGCAGTAAATAAATGTGCTATCATTATTTAAATTCCCTCAACTATATATAAAGTATTGCGTGCAATATTTAATTAATCAATCCCTAACTAAAACTAAAAACCACAATTTCTAATATTGAAATTGTGGTTTTTTAATGATGTAAAACTAAGGTTATGAAACGGCCTTCAATTTTTTAATTGTCGATTTATTCAATCGATCTTCAGCATATGTTTTTGTAATATTTAATTTTGTTTCATCAGAACCAGGTAATTCAAACATGGCTTCAGTTAAGATTTCTTCGCAAAGTGACCTTAAACCACGAGCGCCAAGTTTGTACTCAATAGCTTTTTCTACAATATAATCTAAAGCACCATCTGTAATAGAGAATTCCACATCGTCCATTTCAAACAACTTTTTGTATTGTTTAATAATGGCATTTTTAGGTTCCGTTAAAATAGCTCTTAATGTTTTAGCATCTAAAGGATCCATGTAAGTTAATACAGGTAAACGACCAATAATTTCAGGTATTAAACCAAAATCCTTTAAATCCTTAGGGATAATATATTTCAAAATATTGTCCTTATCAATACTTTCTTTATTAATTGAGCTGTAACCAATGGCTTGCATATTTAAGCGTTTAGTAATATGACGCTCAATACCATCAAACGCTCCACCTGCAATGAATAAGATATTTTCGGTATCTACTTCAATAAATTTTTGATCGGGATGCTTACGTCCTCCTTTTGGTGGTACATTAACCACGGTGCCTTCTAGAAGTTTTAATAAAGCTTGTTGTACACCTTCACCAGAAACATCTCTGGTTATAGATGGATTATCGCTTTTACGTGCAATCTTATCAATTTCATCTATAAACACAATACCACGTTGTGCTTTTTCAAGATTGTAGTCTGCTGCTTGTAATAAACGCGTTAAAATACTTTCTACATCTTCTCCGACATAACCTGCTTCTGTTAATACCGTTGCATCTACTATTGCTAAAGGCACGTTTAACATTCTAGCAATGGTCTTTGCCATTAATGTTTTTCCTGTACCAGTTTGCCCAACCATAATGATATTACTCTTCTGTATTTCGATATCATCATCAGTTGGTGCTTGTAATAAACGCTTATAATGATTATATACTGCAACAGACATCACACGTTTTGTGTTTTCTTGTCCTATTATATATTCATCTAAAAAGCCTTTAATCTCCTTAGGCTTTTTAAGTATTAATTCTGCACTTAAATCTGAATTACCAGATTGTTTAGACTCTTCTATAACAATACCGTGTGCTTGCTCAATACAACGGTCACAAATATGTGCATCTAAACCTGCAATAAGCAAGCTAGTTTCTGGCTTTTTCCTACCACAAAATGAACATTCTAATTCTTCCTTTGCCATCTTCTCTTTTTTTAATTCCTGCTAATGCAGAAATCCCTTTTTACGTTTTAATTATAAGTCGAAAATAATCTTAATTACTTTCTCTTTAATACTTCGTCAATCATTCCGTAGTCTAAAGCTTCTTGAGAACGCATCCAATAATCTCTATCAGAATCTTTTTCAACTTGCTCTACTGTTTTGCCAGTATGTTTAGCAATAACGGCATATAATTCTTCTTTAACTCTAATAGTTTCCTTTAATGCAATTTGCATATCGCTTAACTGCCCTTGAGTTCCACTACTTACTTGGTGAATCATAACACGAGAATGTGTTAAGGCAGAGCGTTTTCCTTCTGCACCTGCACATAATAATACTGCTGCCATTGAAGCAGCAATACCTGTACAAATTGTAGCGACATCTGGCTTAACGAATTGCATCGTATCATAAATACCTAAGCCAGCGTATACTGAACCTCCTGGAGAGTTAATGTAAATTTGAATGTCTTTTGAAGCATCTGTACTTTGTAAAAATAGTAATTGTGCTTGTATAATATTGGCCACTTGGTCATTAACACCTGTGCCTAAAAATATAATACGATCCATCATTAGACGAGAGAATACATCAAAAACGGCGATATTCATCTGACGTTCTTCAATAATATTCGGTGTCATATTTGAAGGATACATACTTTCTATGATCTTAGAATAGTAATTACTATTGATACCTTGATCTTTTATTGCAAATTTTTCAAATTCTTTTCCGTAATCCATATGAGTTTTAATTCTTTTAATTAATGTTTGATTGCCATAAAACACTAGTAATATGCTTAGTATGGTGTTTGCTTTTTGTGAAAAATGTATTCCAATAAAAAAGCGTAAAACTTTTACATTTTACGCCTTAAAGATACTAATAATTTTTAGGTTACGGTTTTCCCGTAACTACATTTTAAGGTTTTAAGCTAAAGCCTTAATACTTTTAGAATTAACTATAGAATTCTTTTACAAAATCATCATAAGTGATGTCTTTTGTTTTAATATTGGCTTCAGTCTTATATAAGTTTAATAATTTCTGACTCATTAATTGTTCAGACATACGTTTAACTTCGTCTTGGTTTCCTAAGATACGTGCTGCAATGTCTTCTAATTCCTTGTCTGAAGGATTCATTTGACCAAACTGTGCCATCTGACCCTTAATCATTTCCATAGCGTAAGATTTCAATTCTTCAAACTGAACTTGAAGTTTATGATCTGTCATTAATTTACCTTCAATAAGTTGGTAACGCATGCTTTTTTCAGACTTTTCGTATTCTTCTTTAGCTTGCTCTTCTGTCATTTGCTCTTCACCTGCATTTTGCATCCATTTCTGTAAGAAACTTGCTGGTAAATCGAATTTAGTATTCTCAACTAAACTCTCAGTAACATCATTTAATAACTTCTGGTCACCTTGTTGTGAAAATTGCTTTTCTGAATCTTCTTTGATTTTATCTTTCAATTCTGTTACAGAAGTAACAATACCTTTTCCGAATAGCTTATCGAATAACTCTTGATCTAAATCGGCTAATTCACGTTCGTTAATTTCAGTAATTGTAAAATTCACTTCAATATCTAAACCATGAGCATCATCATGAGATACTTTTAAAAACGTCATTAAATCGTGATCGTCGTTAAATAAGCCTTTAGTTTTCAATGTAATTACATCACCAACTTTAGCTCCAATAAATTTCTTAGGATTTGTTTTTCCTTTTAATTTATCTAAAGTTAACATTGTAGAATTATCGATTTCTTTTTCCTCGTTAGTAAAAGTTCCTGTGATTTCAGAATCTTTTGTTACTTCCTTTTGAGAAACGATTTTACCATATTGTTTTTGGATATGAACAATCTGATCATCAATCATTTTGTCATCAGCCACAATATTATAATGTGTTATTGCTTTTTTGCTTTTTAAGTCTACATCAAATTTTGGTGCTAAACCTAATTCGAATTCAAACGTAAATGCTTCTGCATCCCAGTTTAAATCATCTTGTGCTTTTGGTAATGGATTACCTAAAACATCTAATTTTTCTTCAACTAAATACTTTCCAAGAGCATCTTGTAGTAATTTGTTTACTTCATCTACCAATACGGCTTTACCATATTGCTTCTTTACCATTCCCATTGGTACATGACCTTTTCTAAAACCAGGAATGTTAGCAGACTTACGGTAATCTACCAAGATTTTCTCTACTTTATCGCTGTAATCCTCTTTAGCGATGTCCACTTTTACAATTGCATTTAATGCATCGATATTTTCTCTTGTAATATTCATTTTTTTGAAACTAAAATTGGGCTGCAAAAATACAATATTTTTTGCAACCCAACAACAGTTTTAAAGGTTTGACCTTAAGCTACTTTTTATCCTCTTTTAAGAACGATTGTAATAACGATTGTAAAATGGATAAAAGAATACTAAAAAGCAATGCGGTCCAAAAGCCAGAGACGCTAAATCCATCGATAAGATTACTTGCTAATAATATAATTAGCGCATTGATGACTAATAGAAAAAGTCCTAATGTTACAATGGTCACTGGTATGGTTAGAATTACTAGTATTGGTTTTACTAACAAATTTAGAATTGCTAAAACTACAGCAACTATAATGGCTCCAACATAGCCGTCAACAGTAACTCCACTAAGTATGTTTGCTAAAATAAAAACGGCTAATGCGTTTAGTAATAGTCTTAGGATGATATTCATAATTTTAATTTTTTAGGATGATATCTAAGATACTAAATATTATCTACATTATTATTTCTGAACTTGAAAAACAATTGGTATTGAGTACGGGATGATAACGGGTTTGTCTCTTTGGTATGCAGGCTCCACGGTTGGTAATAGGTTAATTACTCTTACAGCTTCTTTAGCCAAACCAGGATGTGGTGCTTTTGCTTTGGCTTCTATTACTTGTCCTGTTTTATCTATTTTAAATTGAAGTGTAATTCTCTGTCTTCCTATTAAATTTAAATTTAATGCTAAGTCCGTATTAAAATTTTTACCAATAAACTGATTTACATTGATATTCATGCATTGTTTTCTTGTTTTATTGGTCAGCATTTCTTCACAGCCTGGATAAATAGGTACGCGTTCTATGACACCATCTGCGACGATAGTTGGTTTAAAAATATTGTTATATTCAGGTTTTGAGGAGATGCCTTGTTTAAATTTAATCTTTTCAATTTTCTTCCCTTTTTGATTGTATTTAATCCATGTGCCATCTAGAACACCTTTAGAATAATTCCCTTTCCATTCTAATATGTTGCTTGGTAAATATCTTTTCTCCTCACCACTTACCTTATCTTTAAGGTTAGTGCCTTCAAGTATTAAGTTGCCATTTTCGTCATATTTTTTATAAGAACCATGTCTATAGCCTTCTTTATAAGTGACGAGCCATTCAAGTTTACCGTTTTCGTAGTATTTTTTCCATTCCCCAACTAAATCAAATTCAAAATAATTAGCTTCTATTTCTTTGGCGCCGCTTTCATAATAACTTTTAAAATAGCCCGATTCATCTTGTCTTTTATAATCTAAGTTACCGTTTTTATAATACCCGAATGTAACATAAACACCATCCTCTAATTCCGTCTTATTGCTTATGGTGCCATTGTCGTAGTATGTAATTGATGTATTGTTATATTTGCCGTCATTATAGCTGAATACTTTTGAAACTTGTCCGTTTCTGTAATACATTTTCCACTGACCAATACGTTTATTATTTTTGTATTGCCCTTCTTCTTTAAGTTCTCCGGAATCGTAATAGTCTTGATATGGTCCATCTGGTGTGTCTTGAGCCATTGAAAATTGAAAGCTAAATAAGCAAAGCGTAATTACAATTAGATATTTCATAGTGATAAGGTAGATGTTAAATTTAAATAAAATTCATTACAGAATCATAAAAATCCTTAGGGTTTTCGGCATGTAACCAATGGCCTGCATTTGAAATAGTGATAATTTCAGAATTTGGAAAATGTCTATGAATAATAGCTTCATCAGCTTCGCCAATATACTCTGAACGGTCTCCACGTAAAAACAAAGTGTCTTTTTCAAAGGTGGCATGTATGGGAAGTGCTTCTCCAACTTCTGAAATATTTTCTTTTAAAACCTCGAGGTTTATTCTTAATCCTAGTTGTCCTTTGTTTACCCAATATAAATTTTTGAGTAAAAACATTCTAATTCCGGCTTCATTAATATAATGACTCAACGCTTTGTCTGCTTCCCCTCTAGTTTTTAATTCTGAAAAATCCAAACTACTTAAACCTTCTAAAATAGCATCATGATGCACAGGGTAGTAACGCGGAGAAATATCTGCAACGATAAGTTTTCTTACCAATTCTGGATATTTTGCAGCAAATAACATCGCTGTTTTTCCTCCCATGGAATGACCTAATAAAACAATATCTCTTAAATTATGATCATCACAATAGTGTTTTAAGTCTTCAGCCATGACTTCATAGTCAAATTCTTCCGAATGAAAACTACGACCATGATTTCGTTGGTCTACGAGATGAACTTCAAAATTAGATTCAGAAAATTGTTTGGCTAAGGTTTTCCAATTATCTCCCATACCAAGAAATCCGTGTAAGATGATGAATGGTTTGCCTTCTCCTATAATGTTTGAGTGTAGTTGCATTTAAACTTTTTTTTTTCACGCAGAGGCACAAAGGCGCAAAGCTGTGTGTGGTTATGTGGATGTGATTTCTTTATTAATTATAGAGCTTATTGAATCTGATATTGTAATACATTTTTAAATAAATGTGTTTTTCTTTGCGCCTTTCGCCTATGCGGCTTTGCGTGAAATACCTTTTTAATTCTTATTTAAGCTTTTCTAAATACTTTCCAATCACATTCTCAACTCCCATATATAGGCTTTCAGCAATTAGTGCGTGTCCTATAGATACTTCTAATAAGCCCGTAATATTTTCTTTAAAGAAAGCGATGTTGTCTAAGGATAAATCATGACCGGCATTAATGCCTAATTGTAAAGTATTGGCTAAGCCTGCACATTCCATATAAGGTTTTATGGCATTTTCATTTCCTAAACTATATTGATGAGCAAAGGCTTCTGTATACAATTCTATGCGGTCAGTTCCTGTGGCTTTTGCACCTTCAATTTGATGCAAATCTGGATCTACAAATATGGAAGTTCTAATACCATTAGCTTTAAATTCTTTAATTACTTCAATTAAAAAATCTTTATGTTTTATAGTGTCCCATCCAGCATTAGATGTAATGGCATCAACAGAATCGGGTACTAAAGTCACTTGAGTCGGTTTAATATTTAAAACCATATCTACAAACTTAGGAATGGGATTACCTTCTATATTATACTCCGTATATACTTCAGATTTTAAATCGTAGGCATCTTGGTAGCGAATGTGTCTTTCGTCTGGCCTTGGGTGAATTGTGACTCCTTCCGCTCCAAAACGCTGAACATCTTTTGCAAACTGCACTACATTAGGTGTGTCGCCTCCGCGACTATTTCTTAACGTTGCAATCTTATTTATATTAACACTTAACTTTGTCATTGTAATAGGTTTTGAATCACAAAAATACAAAGTAGGAGGTGTATTTTATGGTTATTTTTGATTAATTTGCAACATATTTAATACAGTTAAATGGAGCTTCAAGACTATATAATAAACGACATAAAACCTATAAGTATAACGGATAAAATTAGTGATTTAAAATTACTGTTTAATCAGTTAACCTATTCTCATATTCCTATTGAAAGGGACGGAGTTTATATGGGTTGTATTTCTGAAACGGATGCACATTGTTTTGATGGCGCAATAACCATAAGCGATTGTAATTATGCTATTGAAGGTTTTTTTGTTAGACTAACTACTAATTGGTTAGATGTTTTAGAAGCATTTGCGCAAAACGATTCTAACATAATGCCGGTTTTGGATCCTAATAATAAATATTTGGGTTATTACGAGTTAAATGATATTATACACCTCTTTAATGAAACCCCTTTCTTTTCTGAGCCAGGAGGTATTTTAATTGTTGAAAAAGGTGTCAATGATTATTCCTTTAGTGAGATTAGTCAGATTGTTGAATCTAATGATTCGAAGCTTTTAGGCGCATTTATTTCTAAAATGGAAGGTGATTTAGCAAGAATCACACTAAAAATAAGTAATACAAGTCTTAATGATATTATTCAATCATTTAGACGCTATAGTTATAATATTGTGTCTGGTCATGAAGATGATTCTTATCTTGAAACTTTAAAGGAGCGTTCACAGTACCTCGATAAATATCTAAACATGTAAAGATGAAACAAGCATGTTTAAGATTTATCAGCATATAGAATGATTAATAGCGAACAACATGTGACCATTGAAAAATAATAAATAGAAACGCATGAAAGTTGCCATTTACGGTCAGAATTACTTAAAAGAAATTACTCAGCAGGCCGTTGAGAAATTAATTGATGTTTTATTAGAGAAGGAGGCCGAAATTTATGTTGAAGAAGATTTTTTAGTCACACAGTTTCAAAATGTAAAAGACAGTCCTCATATTAATACGTTTCATACGTTAGACGATAGTTTTAATTTATTGATCAGTGTTGGAGGTGATGGTACTATTTTAAGAGCCATTACTTATGTTAGAGATTTAAATATTCCTGTTGTGGGAATAAATACAGGGAGATTAGGCTTTTTAGCAACCATTCAAATTGATGATATTCAGTCGGCACTAACCGAGATTTTTAATGGAGAATACAAAATTTCTGAACGTACGTTACTTAGCGTTTCAACAGATCCAGAACATCAGGATGTTGTAAATACACATTTTGCGCTGAATGAAATTGCTATCAGTAGAAAAAACACCACGTCCATGATTACGATTGAAACCCACCTCGATGATGAGTTTTTAACCACGTATTGGGCTGATGGACTTATTTTGTCTACTCCAACAGGTTCTACAGGGTATTCATTAAGTTGCGGTGGACCTGTTATCGCTCCAAACGCAAAAAACTTTGTGTTAACTACCATAGCACCTCATAATTTAAGTGCTAGACCTTTAGTGTTGCCCGATAGCAAAACGGTTACACTTAGAGTTAATGGTAGAGAGGATCAATTTTTAATGTCTTTAGATTCGCGAATAGTGACGCTTTCAAATACAACAACAGTTACTGTAAAGAAAGCTGATTTTGTAATAAAGATGGTAGAGCTTTTAGACGAATCCTTCTTAGCAACCCTTCGTAAAAAATTACTTTGGGGAGAAGATCGTCGTAACTAATGCTTTTTTATACAATAATTACGCTCTAATACTGTTTTCTGTAAGACTATTTGTGTCAAATTATTGCGCACAAATCAGAATTGTTATATTTGCAAACTTTGAAAACTATATGAGATATTTTTTTCTAATTTTTTTATGCGTTTTTATCACCAATAACGTTGATGCTCAAATTTATGAAGTTGGCGTATATGCAGGTGGAAGTAACTTTATTGGAGATGTTGGTGCTACAGATTACATTTCGCCAAATCAATTAGCATTTGGTGTTTTAGCAAAATGGAACAGAAGTGAAAGGCACTCATTTAGAGCTTCGGTAATTTTTTCAGATTTAGAAGGGATCGATGCAAAATCAGATGACCCAAGAAGAAAAGAGCGTGGTTACGAGTTTAATACTAGTATAATTGAGATTTCATTAGGTATGGAATTTACGTTTTTAGAATTCGACCTTCATACTATAGGTACAAAAGGAACACCTTATTTATATTCTGGTATCACACTTACCAATCACGATAATTATTATTATTCAACTATTGGTGAGTATACATCAGAAAACACAAATAGTTGGGCATTCGGTATTCCTATGGTATTAGGCTATAAAACAAACATAACTAACCAGATGGTTTTAGCTGCAGAAATTGGAGCACGTTATACGTTTTCTGATGAATTAGACGGAAGTGTGCCAGATTCTGAAGACAGAGATGCGTTAAGTTTCGGTAATACTAATAATAACGATTGGTATATGTTTACCGGAATTACATTAACTTACACTTTTGGTAGAAGACCTTGCTATTGCAATTTTTAAATGAGTTTAAGAGAACAAATAAATACTAAGAAACTTCCTGCCCATCTTGCAGTTATTATGGATGGCAACGGTCGTTGGGCAAAACAACAAGGCTTGTTGCGAGTTGTCGGTCATGAAAACGGAACCAAATCAGTAAGGCAAACCGTTGAGGCTTGTGCAGAATTGGGTATTAAGAACTTAACGCTTTATGCATTTTCTACTGAAAACTGGAATAGACCAAAATTAGAGGTTCAAACCTTAATGAAACTTTTGGTAAAGTCCTTAAAAAAGGAAATGAAAACATTTGAAGACAACAATATCAAATTGTGTGCTATTGGAAATTTAAACGATTTACCAAAGAAGGCACACAAAGAACTATTAGATGTTATTGAAAAAACAAAAAATAATACAAACATGACATTAACGTTAGCCTTGAGCTACGGTTCTCGTGAAGAAATTGTTAATGTTATTAAAGAATTGTCAGTTAAAGTTAAAAATAATATAATTTCTTCTGAAAGTATTGACGAATCAATTATTAATAAGCATCTTTACACGCACAATTTACCAGATGTAGACTTACTTATACGCACAAGCGGAGAGCAACGTATTAGTAACTTTTTACTATGGCAAATAGCCTATGCTGAACTATATTTTACAGATGTTTTATGGCCGGATTTTACGAAAGAAAATCTATATGAGGCACTCATAAACTATCAAAACAGAGAACGAAGATTTGGAAAAACAAGCGAACAACTTACCTAATACTGCAATATTGAAGTCATATATTAAACTTTTTTGTGTTGCATGCCTCTTTACAATTTCATTAAACAGTTTTGCTCAAGTAGAGGACGGAGAAACCTATTTAATTAAAGAGATTACGGTAACCGGAAACACTAATTTTAGTGCACAAACTATTATTGCCTATTCTAAACTAAGAAAGGACGAAGAGATTCAAGTTGGTGGAGAAAAAATAGCCAATGCAGTAAAGACCTTATGGAAATCCAATTTATTTAGTAGTATTGATATTTATGTGGTTAACATTGATGGAAATACTGCAAATTTAGAGATTAATCTTAGTGATTTACCAGAGCTTAAAGACCTTACAATAGAAGGGGTTAAAAAAGGGAAAAAGGACGAGATTATTAACGAAAACAAGTTAAAGCCAGGTCAGAAAGTAACAGAAAACCTTATTGCTACAACTAAAAATTACCTTACTAATAAGTATAGAAAAAAAGGATTTTTAAACACGGATGTAAGAATTAGTACTTCAGAAGTTATTGACTCTGTGGAGAAGGAGCGTGTAGACATGCGTGTTGTTATAGATAAAGGCGAAAAAGTTAAAATTAAAACGATTAGTTTTGATGGTAATGAAAAAATAACGGACAAAAAGCTTCGTAAGGCTATGAAGAGCACGAAGCAAAAGAAATTTATCAGAATTCTAAAACGCTCTAAATATATTGAAGATGATTTTAGAGAAGATTTAGTGAGTGTTGTAGATTACTATAAAGAGAACGGTTACAGAGATGCCAGAATTATTTCGGATTCTATTACGTATTTAAACGATAAAACGATAAGTCTAAATATAAAGGTTGAAGAAGGTGAAAAATACACCTTTGGGAAGATCACTTTTGTTGGTAATACCGTTTATTCAGACCAACAATTGTCTAACCTACTTGGATTAAAAGAAGGTGATACTTATAATGGTGTAGAGTTACGAGAACGTATTGCAGATGATACAAACCCTGATGCTAACGATATTACCAATGCCTATCAAAATTTTGGTTATATGTTCTCTACGATTAATCCTGTAGAAGTAAGTGCTGAGGGTAACGTCATAGATATGGAAATCCGTATCTCAGAAGGTAAGCCTGCTTACTTTAATAATGTAACGGTTGTAGGTAATGATGTTACTAATGACCATGTTATATATAGAGAGATTAGAACACGTCCAGGAGAATTATACAGAAAATCGGATATTATTAGAACGATTAGAGAATTGGGGCAATTAGGTTATTTTGATGCACAGCAAATAGTGCCGGATATTAAAAATCCTAATCCTGTTGATGGAACATTAGATGTAGAATATTCTTTAGTAGAACAAGGTTCTAGCCAAATACAACTGCAAGGTGGTTATGGTGGTGGTGGTTTTATTGGTACTTTAGGATTATCTTTTAATAACTTTTCTATAAAAGATATTTTTAAGAAGGATGCCTATAAACCTGTACCTAGAGGAGATGGTCAAAGTTTAGCCTTAAGACTTCAAGCAAGCCAATATTTTCAAACCTATAGTTTTTCTTTTAGCGAACCTTGGCTTGGTGGTAAAAAACCATTTCAATTATCATCTTCACTTTCTTACTCAAGACAGTTTTTGTATGATTCTTCAACAGGAAGTGCTAATAAAAAGAAAAGCTTTAATATTACAGGTTTAACGTTGGGTGTGTCAACAAGGTTGGCTGAGCCAGATGATTATTTTTTATTGTCACAAGCTATAAGCTACCAACATTACGATCTTCAAAATTATAACACAGGTCTATTTACCTTTGGTGATGGTACCTCAAATAACTTATCCTATACGATAGGGTTAAGTAGAAGTGATCTTTATAATGATCCAATTTTTCCAACAGGAGGATCTAGTTTTTCCGTTTCTGCTAAGTTTTCATTCCCATATTCATTGGTGAATGGAGTGGATTATACAGCACTAAAAGACGAAAGAGAAGAACAAAATGAGATTATAAGTGATTACTACGCTAATTCTAATCCATCATTACAAGAAACAGCAATTTTCGATGATGCGACGGAAAGAGTATCAGAGATTGATCAAGAGCGTTTTAATTGGTTAGAGTTTTATAAAATTAAATTTAAGGCAGATTGGTACCAATCATTAACTAAAAAATTAGTACTGCGTCCTAGTATGGAATTTGGTTTTCTGGGAGCCTATAATAATGATCGAGGTGTGATTCCTTTTGAACGCTTTTTCTTAGGTGGTGATGGTCTTGCTAATTATTCTTTAGATGGTAGAGAAGTGGTTCAATTAAGAGGGTATCCTAACCAATCCTTATCTTCGGATGATGGTGGGTCTATTTACAGTAAATTTTCATTAGAACTACGTTACCCTATAACATTAGGAGCACAGGCTAAAATTTATGCACTTTCATTTTTAGAAGCAGGTACATCTGTAAATGACTTTAAAGATTTTGATCCATTTAAACTTCAGAGATCAGCTGGTTTTGGACTTAGAATCTTTATGCCAGCCTTTGGTTTACTTGGTATAGATTTTGGTCATGCCTTCGATGAATCTCCATACGGAACAACAGTTAAAAATTGGGAAACACACTTCATAATTGGTCAACAATTTTAAGTTTGGCACGATATTTTCTAATAGCTTAATAAGGATTTCATCATATTGTTAAAATTTTTAAGAATATATTTCGTTAAATTTGAAGCTTAGTAACACTAAAATGATAACACATTGAGTTTTACACCTAAAATGTCTCAAAACATGAAAACAAAAATGATGAAATTTAAAGTTCTTTTTTTATTAACAATAATTGGTCTTGCAACATGTAGTGTAAATGCCCAACGTGGTGTAAGAATAGGTTACATCGATACGGAGTATATTTTAGAGAATGTACCAGAGTATAGAGAGGCTTCTTCTCAGTTAGACAAGAAAGTGCAACAATGGAAGACTGAAATTGAAACGAAGTTAAATGCCGTTGAACAGAAAAAGAAAGAGCTCGATAATGAAAGCGTTCTTTTAACAAAGGAATTATACGACGAGCGTTATGAGGATATCACTTTTGAAGAAGCTGAGGTCTTAGATTATCAACAAAAGCGTTTTGGACCTGAAGGAGATTTAATGATTCAAAAACGTCAATTAATAGAGCCAATTCAAGATCAGATTTTTGCAGCTGTACAAGAAATTGCAGAGACTAAAAGTTACGATTTTGTTTTTGATAAATCAGCAGATGTAGTTATGTTATATTCAGCGGAGCGCTATGATATGAGCGAGCAAGTTTTAAGAACTATAACAAGAACTTCTAAACGATCGCAAGCAAAAAGCAAGAAAGAACGTCAGGAATTAGAAGACGAGGAAGTTGTACCAGAAGTAAGTGCAGATAAAGATGCACGTCAACAAGCATTAGAAGATCGTAAAGCAAGTCGTGAAGAACAATTAGCCGCAAAACGTGCAGAGCGTGAAAAGGCAGCTGAAGATAGAAGACAGGCTCAACAAGATTTACGAGATGCTAAGAAAAAGGAAGCAGAAGAACGTCGTCAAAAAGTGATTGACGAAAGAAATGAAAGATCTGGATCTAATTCTGAAGAATCAAAAACTATTGAATCTAAATCTGTTGAAACTGATAGTACGTCAAAAGCGACAGTAAAAGAGATCTCAATAGTAAAAACGGATAGTATAAAAGTTGAAGGCATTGTTAAAAAGGATTCAATTAATTCTGAAACGCCTAAAACGGCTGCGGAAATAGCAGCAGAACTACGTGCTCAAAAGTTAAAAGATAGAGAAGCACGTCAAAAGGAATTAGAAGCTAGAAAACAGAAAATAATAGATCAACGTAAAAAAGCTCGTGAAGAGCGTGAAAGACAAGTTCAAAGAAACGATTCTATAGCGAAAGCAAAGAAAAACGAAGACAATAATTAACAATTTATAACACGTAATACAATTAAAAACAAATGAAACATTTAAAAACTTTATTATTTGCAGCAGTACTTTTTATCGGAGCTACAAGTTTTACATCTGCCCAAAGCAACGTTGCTCATATTAATAAACAAGAATTAATTAAAGGCATGCCAGCTTATGCTACAGCTCAAGCTGAAATTGAAAAGTTGAGTAAAACGTATCAAGCAACAATTCAAGAGTCACTTAAAGAATTAGACGTTAAACTAAAGCAATACAATTCTGAAGCTGAGACACAGACTGAGCAAACTAATATGGATCGTATGACTGAAGTTGAAGGTATTAAACAAAGTTTAAGTGAGTACCAACAACAAGCACAAAAAGATTTACAAGAGAAAGAATTTAATCTTTTAAAGCCTATTGTAGAAAAAGCAGATAACGCTATTAAAGCAGTGGCTAAAGCTCAAGGAATTCAATATGTTGTAGATTCAGCAATGCTTATTGTAGCAGACGGTAAAGATCTTATGGCAGACGTTAAAAAACAATTAGGAATGTAATAATCCTAATAATAAATAGTTATTCAAAAAGTCGCTTATTGTTAAGCGACTTTTTTATTTTTGTAGTAATGCGTAACAGTCCTATTGGCATATTTGATTCTGGTATTGGAGGTACGTCTATCTTCAAGGAGATTCATGAGTTATTGCCAAACGAAAATTGCATTTATCTTGCAGACAGTAAAAATGCTCCTTACGGTAATAGGTCTGAAGATGAAATTGTCCAATTAAGTATTAAGAATACCGAATTTCTTATAAAACAAGGATGCAAAATTATTGTTGTGGCTTGTAATACAGCAACAACAAATGCCATAGTTTACTTAAGAAAAAACTATGATATCCCGTTTATTGGTATAGAACCTGCTATCAAACCAGCCGCCTTAAATACAAAAACTAAAGTCGTTGGAATTCTAGCTACTAAAGGCACCTTAAGTAGTCAGCTTTTTCATAACACTATAGATTTATATTCTAAAGACATTAAAATTATTGAACAAGTAGGTGAAGGTATTGTGCCTTTAATTGAAACAGGTCAATTAGATTCAGAAGTCATGCAATTGTATTTAAAAACCTATTTAGAGCCTATGCTAAAGCAGGATATAGATTATTTGGTCCTAGGTTGTACACATTATCCTTACCTTATTCCTATGCTAACTAAAATGCTTCCAGAACATGTAAGAATTATTGATTCGGGTAGAGCAGTGGCAAAACAGACACAGGCTGTGTTGACAGCACTAGATGTTCTTAATGATTCAATTGAAAATCCAAATATTCAATTATTTTCAAATGGAGATATTACAGTTTTAAATTCCATTTTAGATTATAAATTTAATGTGTCTTATCTAGATTTTTAGTAAGGTTCTATTTGTAAACCCTACTAATGTAAACATGAAATTACTCTTTGTTTATAATGCCAACTCAGGAAAAATGAATGCCTTGTTTGACGCGGGACATAAATTTATGAGTCCTTCAACCTATAAGTGTTCTTTATGTGCGTTAACATTTGATACGTTTTCTGAAAATCGCATTTGGAAGGATTTTAGAGCAAAAAGTAATATTGATATGGAATTTTATCACAAGGATGAGTTTGAAACAAAATTCCCTAATATTAACATGGTATTTCCTGCTATTTTAAAACACGAAGCACATCAGATGTCAACTGTTTTAAATGCAGATATTTTAAATGAAATTTCAAATGTTGATGATTTAATAGCACGCTTGAAACTTCAATTTTAAAAAGGATACCATTTAGTAGTTATTCCTTAAACCAACTAGAATATTCAACATAGTTGTTTGCAATCCTATCAATTTCGCCAGAGATTAACTCCTGGCTAATATCTTTAACTTTTTTTGCAGGTACTCCAGCATAAATACTGCCCGATTCTACAATCGTATTTTTAGTGACTACAGCACCAGCAGCAACGATGCTATTGCTCTCAATCACGCAATCGTCCATTATAATACTTCCCATGCCTATAAGTACATTGTCTTTTATAGTACAGCCATGAACGAGGGCATTGTGGCCAATAGATACATTATTACCAATGGTTGTAGGTGATTTTAGATACGTAGCATGTATAACGGCTCCATCTTGAATATTCACCTTGTTACCCATTTTTATATAATGTACATCTCCTCGAATTACAGCATTAAACCATACACTACATTGTTTTCCTATGGTAACGTCTCCTACAATAGTTGCATTTTCTGCTATGAAGCAATCTGCTGGAATCTGAGGCTCTTTTCCTCTAACTGATTTAATTATTGGCATAACTTATTTCTTAATGAGTTTAAATCTTATTTGTACTCTAAAGATAAAATGAAAATTCGTATTAATCAGAGTTTATGGCATAAAAAAAGAGCAGCACAAGTGCTACTCTTTAGTATTCTGTTATATAAATAATATCTATATATCTTCAGCGTCTCTTAAACCTTGAATGTATTCAGCTTTCTGAATTTCTCTTCTTCTTTTAACAGAAGGCTTTGCGAAATAACGCTTTTCTCTTAAGTTCTGCATAATTTGCACATTTCTGTGTTTACGCTTGTAACGCTTAAGTGCACGTTCTATATTTTCTCCTTCTTTGATTTCGATTTTAATCATTATATCGATATATTTTTGTTAACTATTTCTTGCAAATGGTCGGCAAATATATGCTAACTATTTGAAAATAAAAAATTATACGTAAGTTTTAAACATTTATTTTTATGAATAAAATTTTCAATACTATTTAGACTGTAAAATCAATACGATAAATCTGAATAATTACTGAAAGCGTCTCGATTCTTAGCTCTAAAAGCTAAGTCGCCTAAACGTCTATTTCTATCCTAAATAAGTCTTTAAAATCTTACTTTTACTTGCGTGTCTTAATCTTCTGATGCCTTTTTCTCTAATTTGTCTTACACGTTCGCGAGTTAAATCGTAAATACTTCCGATTTCTTCAAGCGTCATTGGTGGTTGATCTCCAATTCCGAAGTTTAAACGAATAACATCACTTTCCTTTTGAGTTAGTGTTTCTAAAGCGCGTTCTACTTCTGTGTTTAAAGACTCTTTCATTAATGCTTTATCTGGTCTCGGTGATTCACCAGAACTTACAACGTCATATAAACTAAAAGTTTCCCCATCTTTTAATGGTGCATCCATAGAAAGGTGACGGCCAGAGTTTTTCATAGATTGTTTTACTTCTCGAACGCTAATATCTAATTCGCGAGCAATCTCATCTGCGTTTGGTGGTCTTTGATTTATTTGCTCTAAATGAGAAAAGGCTTTATTAATCTTGTTAATAGTACCAATTTTATTTAGTGGTAAACGAACAATACGCGACTGTTCTGCTAAAGCTTGTAAAATAGCTTGTCTAATCCACCATACGGCGTAAGAAATAAACTTAAAACCTCTTGTTTCATCAAAACGTTTTGCAGCTTTTACTAAACCGGCATTACCTTCATTAATTAAATCTGGTAATTTTAAACCTTGATTTTGATATTGTTTAGCAACCGAAACAACAAATCTTAAATTGGATGTTGTTAGTTTGTCTAATGCTGCTTGATCACCTTTTCTAATTAGCTGTGCTAATTCGACCTCTTCATCTGCAGTAATTAACGGAATCTTACTAATATCCTGTAAATATTTGTCTAACGATTTATCTTCTCTGTTAGTAACCTGCTTGGTGATTTTTAATTGCCTCATGTATCCTTTTAAAATTTAGTGAACCTTCAATGTAACCTAATTATTAACAAAAGCAAATAAAATCGTAATTATTAACAATAATTGGCAAAAAATGATTACTTTTTCAGTTCGTAGGTTAATTATCGGTTGAATCGCTCTCTTTTTTAGTTTCCGTTTTTTTCTTTCCACTTAAGAGTCCTCCTAAAATATTACCGACTCCTTCCTTAACTTTATCTTCAGTTGTTTGTTTCGTAGTTTCTTCTTTTGTGGTAGTTGAATCTGTTGTGGTACTAGTTTTTTCTCCTCCCAACAGTCCACTAAGCAAATCACTGACTTTATCTTTTCCTTGTCCAATTAATTTCTGCTTTTCAATTTCTATCAATTGTTTGGTTAGATTGGAAACACCAGACGTTAAATCAGTTTTAATATTAGGACTAGCAAACGTACCACCAATGTTAGCGGTAATAGGAACCGTTAGATTATTGACTTCGCTATCGTTAATCTTTCCAATCAAACGATTCACTTCGCTTCCTAAGTATTTCGCTGGCACCTGCAAAACGGCATTGTAATTCATGGTATTTGTAAAACTGTGCGAACCAGAAACTTCAATTGGAATGTCATTGTAATTAATTGTAAATGGTTTAACAGAAACATTACCATTTTCAAAACTTAAATTAGTAACAATATCTTTAATGTCTAATTTGTCGAAATCAACGAAATCTAATTTACTGTCTAAGCTTGTTAGTAATGGACTGTTGGCTGTATTAACTTTATCTGTTAATATTTTTGCGATCGCACTACCAGAAATAGTACTTAAATCTGGTGAAAAACTTTCGTCTAAGAATCCGCTGATATCAATTGTAGAGTTTAACTTCCCTTGCAACACTTTGGCAATTGGTGCTAAAGCTTTCAACATGTCTAAATCTTGAAAAGATTGTGAAATATCGAAGTTTTGCATTGCTAATTTCATATCAAATGTTGGTTTGGCTGATTTAGTAGATACATTTCCAGAAATGCCTAATTGACCATTAAATATATCTGTGGTCATATTTTGAAGGCTTGCATTTTGGTCTTTTATAATAAGTTGCCCTTTTACATTCTTTAAATTAAGGTTATCATAAATTACTGTTTTTGCATTGGCTGTTATTGTACAATCTAAAAAAGCGGGAATTTTAAGCGCTTCTACTTCTGTAGTTGTTTTACCTGAGTCCTCATTAGATGATTCTGTGGTTGTGGCATCCTCAGACATAAAATCTGAAAGGGCAAAAGTGTTTGAATTCAAATTGAAATTACCTTGTAGATTTTTATCACTTAACATAAAGCCAAGTAAGTTATTTATGGTTCCTGTAGCCGTAAAATCACTCTTGCCTGTTTGAGCATCAAAACTATTAAGGCTTACTGTTCCTGGTTTAAATGTTAAATCGGCTTTATTAATTTGAAGTGGATTTAATAGGTCTTCAGAAGAAAATACAAAGTCTGTTAACGAAACACTTCCAACGTTTTTAATACGTTGATATGCATTAGTTTCAATAGCATCCATATCAAAAGAAGTGCTGACATTAGCTCTTAAAATTCCACTAAGTTCATTATCTAACTCAACAGGATATGCTTTAGTAATATTGGCTAAATTTAAAACACCATCTAATTTGGCAGCCACCAACATGTTTTTAGTTAGATTTTTAATTGATGCTTCAGATTTAAAAACATCTTCATCTATTTGAAAGTTTAGTTTATTGATGTTTACAAACGTGTCATCTACATTACCTGTTGTGTTTTTTACTGAAACATCTATACCTATATTTTTTACGCTTTTTGGAAGCTGAGGAAATTTGAAAGAGGCATTTTCTGAGAGTAAATTAATATCTAAGGTCGGAATCGTTTCTTCAGAAACTAACCCTTTTACTATTCCAGAAAATGTAAAGTTCCCTGTTGTGCTAACATCTGCAATGTCTTTAGCATAAGCCTCTGGAATAATTGCTAAGAAATCTTTGAAGGTTGCTCCAGGATTTTTAAACGTAATATCTATTTGTTGTCCAGCTTCCACCAATTGTACAAAACCATCAAATTCTAACGGTAAAGCATTGATGTAAGCCTTGTTTTCTTTAAATGTGAATTTCTGTTGTTCTAAATCTAAATCTATAAGCGCATCCAATTTAATATGATTGTTGCTTAAATATTCAGTACTGTCCATTGCAAAAGTGACATTGGCTTCTGTGTTAGTGTCTAATTCTGATTTTCCACCAGAGAAAATGCCAGTACCTCTATGATTAATTTCGGTAAGATAAAATGCCATGTTAGACGTGTCGTCTATATATGTAAATGCACTATTGTTAAGCTCGTAGTTGTCAATATCAAAACTAAAACCCGATGATGTTTCGGTTTCTGTAGGTGTCTCAATTGTCGTTGTGCTTTCCTTTACTATATCATAATTTGTAGTGCCAGTTTTGTTGGTTTTTATAACCAAAAGCAATTCATTGGCAATAATTTCATTGATTTCTAAAGGAGAATCGGTGCCTTTTAATAATTGCATCATTCCCATTTCAAAAGAGAGTGATTTTGCAGTGGCTAAAGTTTCGCCTGCAAAAGGAGCACGATTGGTGATTTTTAAATTCTCTACGCTAACTTCAGCTTTAGGGAAACTGCTAATAAGACTTAGGCTGATATCGTCAAAGGATAATTCAGCATTTAAGTTCTCATCGGCATAGTTTTGAACAATAGTATCAATTTTAGATTCTAAAAAAAAGGGAATTGCAATAAGAATCGCAATAAAAAAGAGTAAAATGATTCCAACAATTTTGAGGACTTTTTTCATAATTCGTATTTGTGGTTGTTAAATAGCTTCTTTATTATATACGCAAAATTCCGCATAATAGTTGCGAATATCGGTAAGTTTAAGAAGATTTTAATGTTTTGTTTAGTCGTTATAGTAAATTTATTTCCTCATTTAGTTTTAGTTTGAAACGCTTGCGGAATAAATAGACACCAAGGTATAGAAAAGGAGTGTCTAAAACAGCGACTAAAACTTTGAAAATAAAACCGCTAATGAGTAAGCCTGCAAAATTCTCCCATTTTATAATACCGAATGAACACAGTAACGATACTATGGTTAAGGTATCTATAAATTGTGAAAACCAAGTTGAAAAGTTATTACGTAACCAAAGATGTTTGCCTTTGGTTACTCGTTTCCAGAAATGATAAATTTGGATATCTACAAATTGGGCAAATAAGTACGTAACCATACTCGCAAAAACGGCAAGCGACGTATTTCCAAAAACTTGATTAAAGATGTTGTTATCTACGTAAGACCATGTTGTAGCAGGTACATTTGAAGCCGTATAAATAATTAAAAGAGAAAATAGTGAAGCAAAAATCCCAACAATCACAATGTCATTTGCGCGCTTTTTACCATAGATCTCACTAATTAAATCTGTAATAAGAAATGTAATCGGGTATGGTAAAATGCCAACAGAGATTTCGAATAATTTTGACCCAAATATTTCAATATCAAAAGGATGCCAATAGAAGAATTTTTGAAATATTAAATTAGAAACTACAAGTGAGGTTATAAAAAGTCCACCAAGTAATAGGTAAATGCGTTGTGCTAAAAGCTTGTCTTTTAATGACATTAAAAATGGTTAATAAATAGTTTCGGTAAAGCTAAAGTAATAAAATTTGTTTTAGTTATTTTGTTGCTTCGATGAAGCCAACTAAAATCATTCACATAGCATTAGGGAGTAACAAAGGCAACAAATTGCAATATTTGCAATCTGCTATTGATACTATTTTTGAACGTATTGGTTCAATTAAAAAGATTTCTAAAGTCTACAAAACACCTGCTTTTGGTTTTGAAGGTGACGATTTTTATAATGCATGTATCGCTGTTCAAACAGAGTTGAAACCTAAAAGGATCCTTAAGTTGCTTCAGGATATTGAAATAGAATTAGGGAGGAAATCTAAAACAAGCCAAGGCTATGAGTCTCGCGAAATTGATTTAGATATTCTATTTTTTGAAGATGAAATTGTTGAGGAAAAAAACTTAATAATTCCACATCCCGAAATTCATAACCGAAAATTTGTATTACAACCTTTGGTTGATATTGCGAAATCTGTTGAACATCCTATTTTAATGAAGTCTATTGAAACTTTGTTAATGGATTGTAAGGACGATTCTGAAATAGAACCTGTAAATATTTGGTTGAAAAATCCGAAAAAATCCTACACATTTAATAATTTTAATTACATCGCTATTGAAGGTAATATTGGCGCAGGAAAAACAAGTTTGGCTAATAAAATAGCTAGAGATTTTAATGCGAAGTTAATATTAGAACGTTTTGCTGATAATGCCTTTTTACCAAAATTCTATAAAGAACCAGAACGTTACGCCTTTACTTTAGAAATGTCATTTTTAGCAGACCGTTATCAACAAATTTCAGACGATTTATCGCAATTGGATTTGTTTAAAGATTTTATGGTAAGCGATTACGATGTTTATAAGTCGTTAATCTTCTCTAAGATTACTTTACCTGAAGATGAGTTTAGATTGTATAGAAAATTATTCTACCAAGTCTATAAAGATATTGCTAAGCCAGAATTATACATCTACTTATACCAAAACACAGAGCGTTTACAGGCTAATATTAAAAAACGAGGTCGTAACTACGAAAAGAATATAAAAGACGATTATCTCGAAAAAATAAACGCTGGTTATCTCGATTTTCTAAAAAGTCAGCAAGAGATGAATGTGAAGATTATTGATATTTCTGATAAAGATTTTGTGAAGTCTCGTGAGGACTATTTGTGGTTGTTAGCTGAGATTAATGAAGCTTCAGTAAGCATAAAGCATTAAGTTTTGTTATTCTGAAATCGTTTCAGAATCTATTCTTAATGCGAATTTTTATAAAGTATAAATAGTTGTTACGATTATACCTTTATCGTCTTCTAGAATAGTTTCGTTCAAAAATTTCTGATCTTCAATTTTAAAATTAAAAGGTGCTTTCAGTAAATCAACACCACTATTTTTTTTGATTCTGATGCCTTGGCCAGATATAATATCTTTATTAGGTGTAAAGTTTCCTGTAAGAATATGTTCCGTAAGAATTACATATTTATAATTCGAGAGCTTTTTAATAATAGTCTCAATTTCAGCATTAGATAAATGTTGTAATACCTGTCTTAGAATAATACAATCTGCTTTTGGCAAATCATCTTCTACGATATCTAAGCAATGAAACTCTAAATTGTCTTCTTTAAATAAGGCTTTGTTTCTTGTAATGAGATTTTCAACTATATCAACAGCTATATATTTTTCAGTGTATTTGAGGAGTTGTTTTCCTATATTAAAATCGCCACAGCCTAAATCACAAACATTTAATTTTTTATTATGAGATTTTAAAAATGTAATGACACTATTAATATAGGGTTCAATAATTTTTAAATCGTGAGAACCAGAACCCGAATAAAAATCAAAATCTTGTCCACCCCAAAGATGTAGGTCATAAATTTGATGCATGGCATCTTTTGTTGGCCAAGGTTGTTTTGTTTTTTTCGTCATTTTTTATCATTCCTGCGAAGGCAGGAATCTATTTACTTTATATGATATGGATTCCTGCTTGCTCAGGAATGACAGTTTTAGGTGAAAATCTTCCTTTTAGATAGATTTAAATGGGCTTTTACTTTTGCATCTTACTAAACACATCCCAAATCACAACACCACAACTCACAGAGATATTTAAAGAGTGTTTAGTTCCGTATTGCGGAATTTCAATCACAATATCACTGGCATCAACTACATTTTGAGCAACACCTTTTACTTCGTTACCAAATACAAAGGCATATTTTTGGTTAGGTTGAGGTTTGAAATTGTTGAGCATCGTTGCATTTTCGGCTTGTTCAATAGAGCAGATTTTTACACGTTCTGCTTTAAGTTTACGAATAACATCTAATGTGTTATCTGCATATTCCCAATTTACAGTTTCAGTACTTCCTAAGGCTGTTTTTCTAATGTCGTTATGAGGTGGTTGAGCTGTGATTCCGCAGAGATATATTTTTTCAATTAAAAACGCATCACTGGTTCTAA
This sequence comes from Winogradskyella helgolandensis, assembly GCF_013404085.1. NCBI lineage: Bacteria > Pseudomonadati > Bacteroidota > Flavobacteriia > Flavobacteriales > Flavobacteriaceae > Winogradskyella > Winogradskyella helgolandensis. The sequence continues at coordinate 1,470,050 of NZ_JABFHO010000001.1, forward strand.
AAACAGATCCGATGTTATTTAAGCTTCTAATATTATCTAGAATTATAATAATAGGAGTCTTTTGAGCATTTTTAAATTCTGAAACTTCTAATCTATTTAATTCTTCGTTTTTTAGTTTTCTTTTCAACTGTACTTAATTTTTTTAATTAAATTTTGAAACACCCATAAAGTCCCCTCAAGGGGACAGTCTCACTGTTGCGGTTAAAAAAATCTGAAAGATATTTTTAACAATTGTCCCCTTGAGGGGACTTTAGGGTTGTTTTTTTATTCTACGAGACCAATAAAGTTTTTAAAACCAGCTAGGTCAGTTGGCACGCCGTTATCAACATCTGTAAATAACTTCTAGTTCTTCTGCTTCAATAAACCTCAAAATATAAGTAATTTAGCAAAATTGCAATTCTGAAAATAGTCTAAGCAAAAATATAACTTAAAACCAGATTACCATTGGCTAAAGCAGCAAAAAAAGTAACACCATTAATGAAACAGTATAATGCTATCAAGGTAAAATATCCTGATGCCTTATTACTGTTTAGAGTTGGCGATTTTTACGAAACTTTTGGTAGCGATGCTGTAAAAGCGTCTAAGATTTTAGATATCATTTTAACGAAACGCGGTGCAGGAAGCGAAAGTGAAATTGAATTGGCTGGTTTTCCGCACCATTCATTAAACACGTATTTACCTAAATTGGTAAGAGCAGGTGAGCGTGTGGCTATTTGCGATCAATTAGAAGATCCTAAACAAACCAAAACCATTGTAAAACGTGGAGTTACGGAATTAGTAACACCAGGAGTAGCGTTTAATGATGATATTTTACATTCTAAATCTAATAATTTTTTAGCCGCTGTTTATTTTGAAAAGCAACGTATTGGAGTGTCGTTTTTAGATATTTCAACAGGTGAGTTTTTAACCTCTCAAGGGAACGCTGAGTATATTGATAAGTTGCTTCAGAATTTTAATCCAAGTGAAGTTTTAATTTCAAAACAAAGCCGAAAAGTGTTTTCTGAAACTTTCGGAAATGATTTTCATACCTTTTATCTGGAAGATTGGGTGTTTCAAGCCGATTATGCTCATGAAACTTTAACCAAACATTTTAATACAAAAACATTAAAGGGATTCGGAATTGAAGATTTGTATGAGGGTATTATCGCTTCTGGTGTTGTACTTCATTATTTAGGAGAAACACGTCATAACAAGTTAGAGCATATTGCAACAGTTTCTAGAATTGCAACCGATGACTATGTGTGGATGGATAAATTCACGATTCGAAATCTAGAATTGTATAATTCTACGAATGCCAATGCAGTGACGTTGATTAATGTGATTGATAAGACCATTTCGGCCATGGGTGGCCGAACTTTAAAACGTTGGTTAGCATTGCCTCTTAAACATGCTGAAAAAATAAAACAACGTCATGAAGTTGTAAAATATTTGTTAGAAAATGAATCTGTATTACAAAAGATTCAAGGACAAATAAAACATATTGGAGATATTGAACGTCTCATTTCAAAAATAGCGACGACTAAGGTAAGTCCACGTGAAGTGATTCAACTTAAAAACTCTTTAGAAGCCATTGTTCCTATAAAATCGATTGCTGAAACTTGCGAGAATGAGGCATTAAAAGTATTAGGTGATAATTTACATCGCTGTGATATACTACGGGATAAAATAAAGGAAACTTTAAACGAAGAAGCACCTGTAAATATCTTAAAAGGAAAATCGATTGCTGATGGGTTTTCAGAAGAGTTGGATGAACTTAGAGGTTTGTCACAGTCTGGAAAAACTTATTTAGATAATATGTTGAAGCGTGAAAGTGAGCGCACTGGCATTACATCTTTAAAGATTGCATCAAATAATGTATTTGGCTATTATATTGAAGTTAGAAATTCTCATAAAGATAAAGTTCCAGAGGAATGGATTCGTAAGCAAACTTTAGTGAATGCTGAACGTTACATTACCGAAGAGCTTAAAGAGTACGAAGCAAAAATTTTAGGAGCAGAAGATCGGATTTCTACGATTGAACAACAATTATTTGCTGAATTAGTCCAGTGGATGCATCAGTTTATAATATCGGTGCAGCAGAATGCACAGTTAATTGGGCAATTAGATTGTTTATGTGGTTTTTCAAGTTTAGCAAAAGCAAATAAGTACACTTATCCGCAAATTGATGATAGTTATGATTTAGAAATAAAAGATGGTCGTCATCCTGTAATTGAAAAGCAATTGCCAATTGGAGAGCCTTATATTGCTAATGATTTATATTTAGATAGAGAATCACAGCAAATTATAATGATTACTGGTCCGAACATGTCTGGTAAATCGGCAATCTTAAGGCAAACAGCTTTAATTGTGCTACTAGCGCAGATTGGAAGTTTTGTACCGGCAGGCGAAGCGAGAATCGGCTTGGTAGATAAGATTTTTACTAGAGTTGGAGCGAGTGATAATATTTCAATGGGAGAATCTACATTTATGGTAGAAATGAATGAAACGGCTTCTATTCTTAATAATATTTCAGACCGAAGTTTGGTGTTGTTAGATGAAATAGGAAGAGGAACAAGCACGTATGATGGAATTTCTATTGCTTGGGCCATTAGCGAATACTTACACGAGCATCCTTCTAAGCCTAAAACACTTTTTGCGACGCATTACCACGAGTTAAATGAAATGACGGAAACATTTGGTCGTATCAAAAATTTCAACGTGGCTGTAAAAGAATTGAAAGACAATGTGCTTTTCGTAAGAAAGCTAGTTGAAGGAGGAAGTGAACACAGTTTTGGAATCCACGTGGCTAAAATGGCCGGAATGCCACAGCAAGTTATTAGACGTGCAAATAAGATTTTATCCAAATTAGAGAAGTCACATTCTAGTGAAGAACTAACAGATAAGGTAAAAAGTTTGAAAGATGATTTACAATTAAGTTTCTTCAATTTAGATGACCCTTTGTTGATAGAAATAAAAGACGAAATTTTACATACTGATATTGATACACTTACGCCAGTTGAAGCCTTGATGAAACTCAATGAAATTAAGCGAATGTTGATGAAGAAAAAGCAAGCTTAAAAAAAAATAAATTTATTTTCAAAAAAGGCTTTGCTTTTAAGATTTAAATTTTAAATTTGCATCCGCTTTTGAAGCGAAAAGTTCTTTAAAAACTGCGAAAGTAGCTCAGGGGTAGAGCATCACCTTGCCAAGGTGGAGGTCGTGGGTTCAAATCCCATCTTTCGCTCGATATAATATACCAATTTAGTTACAGTCTGTAACTAAGATGCTGAAGTGGTGGAATTGGTAGACACGTTGGACTTAAAATCCAATGTCCATTAGGACGTACGGGTTCAAGTCCCGTCTTCAGTACAGATGAAAAGCCGAAAACGAAAGTTTTCGGCTTTTTTGGTTTAAAACTATACGGAAAGTTTGCTTTCAAGTATATTTTAAACCATAAAAGCCGATTTATAAACATGAATCGGCTTTTGTCAATATGTTGAAACTGGAACTCGGCAAAGCCAAGTCCCTTTATTCTTATGGGTTTTTTTCGCTTTTCAATTCATTTTAGAAAGTATAAATTACTCAATATAGATTACCTTCTCATCCTCATCTATATAATCATTATATCTAAAAGGGCGTTTAGTGCCTGCACTATCTATAATAACTAATGGAAGTGAAATCTTATGATTACTAAGTTGAGATTTAAGCCAATCTCGTGTTCCTATTTTTTCTGTAATTGTAATTTCAACTTCTTTGTAGTTTGAATCTTGTATTTTTTGCATCCATGGCTGTATATCAGCTTTGCTAGAAAACAAAGTTGAAGCCGAAATAGAGTTGATGATATTTATACTTCCTCCTTCGCTATCGCTTGGTGATATAGCTATAAGTTTTTCTGGGATAAAAACAGTGTCATTAATAAGTTGTGAAGACAATAGGTTAATTTCATTGTTAACTGTAAGAGCTATAAAAGTTCTAAAGTCTTTTGCGGCGGCTTCCTTTAAAGTGGATTCTTCTAAAACATTGCCATGAACATATTCAAACCCTTTACTTTTAGCATTTTCACAATTAGCTTTGTTTGCATCTATAAAAACCACTTTATCGGTTTCAGCCAAATGCTTACCTAATAATAAAGCTAGAGGGTTTGCTCCCAAAAATAAATACCCTTTCCTTGAGAATTGTTTTACCAATTCACCTCTTTTTTTTAACCAATTTGTTGTCCAAGTTAATAGTATAGGAACTGAAAGAGTAGTTATAATTGCCATAAAGACAAGTATGGAAAATATTTCTTGAGTGATAATACCTTTTTGTAAACCAATACCTGCAATAACAATTTCTACAGCTCCACGACCATTCATTCCTGTTCCAACTGCTAAGCCTTCTCTCCAGCCATTTCTACTTGGCAGATAAAATAGAACTGTGCCCAATATTTTTCCAACAAAGGCAACACCAACAATTAATAATAAAAGTCCTAAATCTGTTTTAAAAACATCTAGGGTGACATGAAATCCTGCAGTAACAAAAAATATAGGTGCCATAAAGCCTATGGAAACGTCATGAAAAACACGTGTTATGTCTTTGGTTATTTTTTCATGAAAAACACCGTCTTTTATAAATACGCCAGCAATAAATGCTCCTAAAATACCATGAAGACCAACAAGTTCTGCTAATTCAGAAAGACCAAAAACAATAAGAAGCAATAACGTGAAATAAGTTGTTCGGTTTTCTATGTTTCTGCTTGCCATCCATTTTCCTATTCTAGGAAGTGCATAAAGTCCGAAAGCCGTAGCAAATGAAAAGAACACTATAATTTTACCGGCAATTAGTAAAATCTCGGACATGTTTACTGCACCAGCATCAATAAAACTAGAGAGGCCCGCAAAAATGATTAATGCTAAGGTGTCGGAAATTAAAGCGCCTGCCATTAACACATAAGCGATACGCGTGTCTAGTAAATCTAAGTCAACAAGTATACGGCTTTTGGTTGCTAAGGAGGTTACACCAACCGCAATACCTACAAATAATCCTGCCATGCTTGTGCCGCCCGATAACGTTACTACGTAATAACCCAAGGCAAACGGCACAACAAAACCTCCGATGGCAGCAAGAAGTCCTGCCCAAGACGCTTTTCCAAGATCTTTAAAGTTTATTTCCATGCCAATGTAGGCCATAAGTAGAATCACACCAGCTTCAGAAATAATAACTAAAGTGCTTGAAGTTTCAACAAGGCCTAATAATGATGGACCTATTACCACGCCTATTAATAACTCTCCTAAAATTGCAGGATAACCTATACGTTTAATTAACGCGCCAGCACCCCAAGCAGCGAGCAGTACAATGAATAAGTTTAAAATGTCAAATCCTTCCATAAAATTCTTATTTAATTGATATGTAATGTCTTAAATATCGGATTTTTATTTTGAAATCCCATGTTAAATTTTAAATGCTATTTAGTAGTATGTTTAAAATTACATTCTAATTTATTGAAATATCAATATGGAATTAATAAGGTGAGTTATGACGGTTTTGGAATTATAGATTGATTTTTAACGCAGACTTTTTAATTAATTTATGTTTTATTTAAAAATATATTGACGAATAGCATTTGAAAGGTTTTTTTTAATTAATTTCTCCCATTATTTTCAATCCTAATAAATAAAGCGCAAGCAATGGTATCTTTAAGTACATTAGATTATATATTGATAATATCTTTTTTTACAATAACCTTATCCATTGGTATCTACGTCTCAAAGAAAGCCGGCAAGAGTTCTTCAGAGTTTTTTTTATCTGGTAAAACAATGCCTTGGTGGTTATTAGGCGTGTCGATGGTGGCAACTACATTTTCTACCGATACCCCAAATTTAGTGACGGATATTGTAAGAACTAATGGTGTATCTGGAAATTGGGTATGGTGGGCATTTTTAATTACGGGTTTACTTACCGTTTTTGTGTATGCCAAATTGTGGAGGAAATCTAATGTAAACACCGATATTGAGTTTTATGAATTTAGATATGGAGGTAAACCAGCTCGGTTTTTAAGAAAGTTTAGAGCAATTTATTTAGGAGTTATTTTTAATATTATAACTATGTCTGCCGTTACATTGGCCGCTATAAAAATTGGTGGTATTATGTTGGGATTAGAACCCTGGCAAACGGTAATTAGTGCAGGGCTTATAACCGTGATATTTAGTGCGCTTGGAGGTTTTAAAGGAGTGGTTTATACCGATTTTATATTGTTTTTTGTGGCAATGGGAGGAGCTATTGGTGCTGCTTATTATTTAGTAAACCTTCCTGAAGTTGGTGGTATAGAAGCCATAATGGCAAATGAAAATGTATCGGATAAGCTATCTATTTTACCTGATTTTAGCAATACTAATGCATTAATAACTCTATTCGTTATTCCTTTGGCTGTACAATGGTGGAGTTCTTGGTATCCAGGATCAGAACCAGGTGGTGGCGGTTATATCGCACAACGGATGCTAGCAGCCAAAGATGAGAATCATGCCATAGGAGCAACCTTTTTCTTTAATATAATGCATTACGCCTTACGTCCTTGGCCATGGATTTTAGTCGCATTGGCTTCTCTGGTTGTGTTTCCAGATTTGGCAAGTATACAAGAGGCTTTTCCAAATATAACAGATGATAAATTGGGTCATGATTTAGCATATTCGGCAATGTTAACAAAATTACCAAGTGGTTTACTTGGTTTGGTATTAGCGTCATTAATAGCAGCTTATATGAGTACTATTTCAACGCAACTTAATTGGGGTTCATCTTATATTGTTTACGACTTTTATAAGCAGCAAATAAATCCTAATGCGTCAGAAAAGAAATTAGTAGCCGTTGGAAGATTATCTACAGTAGTTTTAATGATTTTTAGTGCAATATTGGCATTGTTGCTGCAAAATGCACTTCAGTTATTTGACTTGTTATTGGTTTTTGGTGCTGGTACAGGACTCATTTTTATTCTGCGTTGGTTTTGGTGGAGAATCAATGCTTGGAGTGAGATTACAGCTATGTTTGCATCGGGTATTATTTCAATTCTATTAAAACTAACACCTTTAGGTAGTTATTTGTTTGATGCTGAAACAGGAGTTTTTGAAGATTACTGGCAATACCCTTTTGTGGTATTAGTAACGACGATAATGTGGTTAGTAGCAACCTACATTACACAGCCCGAAAGTAAAGAGGTGTTACAGGGTTTCTATAAAAAAATACAGCCAGGAGGACCAGGATGGGAAAAAGTTGTCCGTGATGCAGAAGCAGAAAACATCCAGATTAAAACAACTAATGAAAAGTGGAGTGTGCCATCAGGGATTTTAGCAATGTTTCTAGGTTGTGTACTAATCTATAGTTGCATGTTTGCAACAGGTTATTGGATATATGGTGATTATAATTATGCTATTACCTTAACTGTAGTCGCTGTTGTTTCGGGACTTTTTCTGAAACAAACTTGGAAAAAAATAAGAACTACTATTTTATAGTACACCTATAAAAAATCAAACTATAATTATTTGCTTTAGACATAAGCTGTAATCATGTGTTGTTGGTTTAAATGTAACTATACGGGTTTCATATTAACCACTACATGTATTGCTTCATCCATTTATTTAATTATATTAGAGCCTTAACACACGTGAACTTTGTTCTTTTTTATGGAACAAGGTTAACTTCTGTAGATAGTAACTAAAATGAATTTAATCAAAAGTATTTTTTGCGTTTTATTAGTTGTTTTTATACTTCCAACTGATGCTCAAGAGATTCCGCCTATTCAAATATTTACACCGCAAGATTATGGTGCTGAAGACCAAAATTGGTCAATAGATCAATCTGATGACGATTATATATATGTTGCTAATAATAGAGGCTTGTTGGAATATAATGGAGCGACTTGGGCTCATTATAATTCACCTAATACGGGTATTCTAAGATCAGTAAGAGTTGTAGAAGATAGGATATATACGGGTAGCTACATGGATTTTGGTTATTGGATTAAAAACAGAGAAGGTAGATTGGTATATTCTTCTTTAGTTAGTAATCAAAAACTCTCAGTAAAAGAAGATGAAGATTTTTGGGGGATTATTGCTATTGAGGGTTATGTGCTGTTTCAGTCTTTCGAAAGAATTTACATATATAATATAGTAGAAGATAGTTTTGATATTATAAACTCTGATTCTAGAATTAATAAAATGTTTAACGTTAATGAAACTATTTATTTTCAAAAAACAGGTGTAGGTATTTTTAAAATTGAAAATGGAGGGGAAACATTGGTTACTTCAATTGAGGTAATTAGAAATAAAGAATTAGTGAATATTTTTGAGTCCGATTCTGAACTATTATTATTGACAAAGGAAGGTGGTTTTTATAGTCTAATTGATGATGAAGTAATACTTTGGAATCAAGATTTAAATCGATTATTGTCGGGGTTAAGTATATACAGTAGTACTAGATTAAATGATGGGAGTTTTGTCTTAGGGACAATTGCTAATGGAATGATACATGTAGATGAAAATGGTAAATTGTTATTAAAAGTTAATCAGTCTTATGGATTAAGTAATAACACCGTATTGTCTATAATGGATGATAGTTTTGGGAATATTTGGTTAGGTTTAGATAATGGCATAAACGTTATTAACTTAAATTCACCTTATAAAGTTTACACGGATAAGCAAGGAGTTTTAGGGACTGTATATGCTTCAGCAAAAACAGAAAATTACCTGTATTTAGGGACTAACCAAGGGTTGTTCTATAAGCTTTTAAATACTACTGAAAAATTTAGTTTTATTGAAGGAACAAAAGGACAAGTGTGGAGTTTAGCTGTGGTACAAGGAGATTTGTTTTGTGGTCATGATAAAGGTACGTTTATAATTAAAGGCACTAATGCAGAAGAAATTTCGAGCGAAATAGGAACTTGGGGAGTTAAAGAAATTGATGGTTATCCTAATCTTTTGATTCAAGGTAACTACAGAGGTTTAAATGTTTTAGAACGTTCAGGAAATACATGGAGATACAGAAATAAAATTGAGGGTTTTAATATTTCTTCTAGACATTTTGAATTTATTAACTCACACGAATTGTTAATAGATCATGAACATAAAGGAGTTTATAAAATTAAGATCGATGCTGATTTTATGAAGATTATAGATTATAAAAAATTGCCAATTAGCAAAGGTGAAAAGTCAAGCATAACAACCTATAATAATAAAATATTATATAGTTATAAAGAAGGGGTTTTTGCTTATGATTCAGATAATCATGTATTTCAAAAGGATACAGTTTTAAGTGAATTACTTAGTGACGAAAAATACGTTTCTGGTAAGCTTATTGGAGATAGTAATGGAAATAAGCTTTGGGGTTTTTCTAAAGATGCTATTATTTATATTGAACCGGGTAAATTATCCACTGTGCCAAAGGTTAATACGATAGCCATTTCAAGTGAAGTACGTAAAAGTAAATTAGGATTTGAAAACATAAATGAATTATCTAATAGCAACTATTTAATAGGGACAACGGAAGGATATTTAATTATAGATTTAAATAAAATAGAGCATAAAGCTTTAGATATTAATTTAAATAGTGTAGACTATGGTAGACATCCTGATGAGCTGATGCCTTTAGATTTAGTTAATCCTAGCATTTTTAAAAATAAGAGCAATAATATTAAGTTTAATTATAGTGTCACTAATTTTAGTAAGCTTTCAGCATCTAACTATCAATATAAGTTAATTGGTATTTATGATAATTGGAGCAATTGGTCAATGAGTCCTGATGTGTTTTTTAAAAATTTGCCACATGGTGATTATACATTTGAGGCTAGAGCAATGACGGATGGTATTGTTTCGAATAATGTACTGTCTTATAGTTTTACGATTGAAAAACCATGGTATCTTAAACCATTGGCTATAGTATCATATGTTGTTGTTGGCATGCTTTTTATATATGTTCTGTATTATTTTAATAAAAAATATTACAAAAAACAGCAGCTAAAGCTTATTGAAAAAAAAGAGAGACAATTAAAGTTAGAGCAATTAGAAAACCAACGTCAGTTAATTCAGGTTAAGAATAAGAATTTACAACAAAATATTGAAAACAAAAATAGAGAGCTCGGTATGGCGACTATGAACTTGGTTAAACGAAATGAGCTGTTGAGTAATATTAAAGGTGAGTTATCAAAGAGTAAGTCACTAACGGAGGTTGGTAAAGTTGTTAAGCTTATCAATTCAAGTATAAACGATACTAATGATTGGGAGTTATTTGAAGAAGCGTTTAATAATGTCGATAAAGATTTTATGAAGAAGATTAAATCAATTCATCCATCTATAACACCAAACGATTTAAGGCTGTGTGCGTATTTACGATTAAATCTCTCTTCTAAAGAAATAGCACCTCTTCTCAATATTTCGCATAAAAGTGTAGAGGTAAGGCGCTATCGTTTGCGTAAAAAAATGGGCTTAGAACATGAGCAGAGTCTATCCAACTATATAATCGAGCTGTAGCACCTATACATCTCGTTTTTTTACCAATACATTACCCATACAAAGTGTGTTTTTAAGGCATTATTAACTATTCATGAGGAATTTGTTAAGCTAAAGTTAATTCCAAGAATTCCATAAATTAAAGGGGTGTTCAATGATGTTTTGATAATTTTAGGCGTTTAATATTGTATTGTATGTTTTTTGTATAGCCTGTTTTGAAGATTTCATAATTTTTATTTTATAATATTACATATCTAATAAATAAATTATGAAAATAAAATTTTTAACGCTCATTTCCTTCATATTTACAATGGCAGTGTTTGGGCAAAATGTAGATGTTACTGGAACGGTTACTGAAGCTTCTTCAGGACAACCCTTACCAGGTGTTAATGTAATCCTTAAAAACACATCTAAAGGAGCATCAACAAATTTTGATGGCGAGTTTACGTTATTAGACGTGCCATTAAACTCTGTAGTTGTTGTCTCTTATATAGGTTTTGTAACACAAGAGATTACAATAGTTAATAATGATCCTCTAATTATAGCGCTAGTTGATGATGCAGAATCATTAAGTGAGGTTGTTGTAATTGGTTATGGTACGCAAAAGGTTACCAATGTTTCTGGTGCAATCTCTACCGTAAAATCTGAATCTATTGAAAACTTGAAGCCTACGAGGGTGGAAGAAGCGCTTCAAGGTAGTGCTTCTGGTGTTTCAGTTATTCAAAGTGGTTCTCCAGGTAGTAAGCCAACGGTTTTAGTACGTGGTATTCCTTCGTTTACAGGAACAGATCCTGTCGTTATTATTGATGGTGTACCGCAGAGTTTAGATGATTTAAATTCAATCAATTCAGCTGATATACAGTCACTAAGTATATTAAAGGATGCTGCTTCAACCGCTATTTACGGTGTAAAAGGGGGTAATGGTGTAATTGTAGTAACTACTAAAAGTGGTAGAAATAATGAAAAAGCCGAATTTTCATTTAATACGTACACCGGTTTTCAGTCAGTTGATAGAAAAATAGGACTGTTAAATGCTTCGGAATATGCTGCAATCATTAATGAAGGTAGCACAACATCTGGTGGAGGTATCATTTTTCCAAATCTCTCAACTTTAGGTGAAGGAACAGATTGGCAAGATGAAATCTTTAAGGATGCTAAAGTAACGTCTTATACACTTTCAGCTAGAGGTGGTACAGAAAAAATTGGTTACTTTTTATCTACGGGTTATTTAAGTCAAGGTGGTATTGTAGGTGGTGATGATAAATCTAATTTTAACAGATTAAATTTCACTGCTAACGTAGATTTTCAATTAACGTCTAAGTTGAAATTTATTCTTAATACAAGTTATGCTAATATTAAAGGCAAAACCATTGCTGAGAATTCATTTAACTCAATTCTTGGTAATGCTATAAATTTTGATCCAACAGTATCTCCATATAATAATGACGCAAATGATTTTGCAACTTATGGATATAGTAATTTACTATTGTCAGAAATATTTAATCCTGTTCAGAGATTAGAGAATACTTATAATGAAAACAACGGAAATAAGTTGTACGGTAAATTTGAGTTACAATATGATGTTTTAGATAATCTTAAAGTAACGTCGCGTTTTGGTTATACCAAATGGGATCAAGTAAGTAAAAGCTTTACTCCTTTGGCTTATTACGGTCCAAATAATGTATCTAGTGATTATAATGCTGATGGCACTGTTAAAACTCAAGAAATAGATAATGGTGATGGTACAACAAGTACGATTCCTTCATTTCATAATAGTGTTTCTGAAAGTACAGTATCTAACTTTAATTACACCTTTGAAACATTTGCGAGTTATGGTTTTAATTTAAATGATAAACATAATTTTGATATCGTTTTAGGTATATCTACAAGTAAATCTACAGGTTATGGTTTTGGTGCTTCAAGACAAGATGTAAGAGATAATTCTTGGGCATGGGCAGATGTTAGTGCTGCTACAGGTATAAATACTGAAACAAATTTAAATGCCTATACAGGTTATAGTTATCAAAACTTAGAACGTAGAAATGTATCTTACTTTAGTAGAGTTAACTACGATTATGAAGGTAAGTATTTAGCATCATTCTCTGCAAGACGAGATGGTTCAATAGCTTTTGGTGACGATAATAAGTTTGCAAACTTTTATGCAGGTTCTTTAGGTTGGGTTGTAAGTAATGAAGATTTTTTCGATGTTGAAGCTATAAACTTTTTAAAGTTTAGAGGAAGTTACGGTACTGTTGGTAATGAAAATGTAGATCCTCAATACGTAAGTATAACGGTTGGTGGTCCAAGTTATAATTCTACCGCTAATAGTAATGGATATACATTTGGAAATGAATTCGTTTCAGGTGCGACTGTGAATTCATTTAGTAATTCAACTTTAAGTTGGGAGGAGCAAACACAATATAATATTGGATTTGATACCAACCTTTTTGATAGTACGTTGTCGCTTACATTTGATTATTTTAATAAATCTGTTGAAGGCTTATTATTTACAGATGCACCACCACTTTATGCTGGTACATCAGAACCTGTAACATCAAATATTGGTAGTACTGAAAGTAAAGGTATTGACTTAACGTTGGGTTATGGTAAAAATATTACTGAAGATTTTAAATTTAATACGTCATTTACGTTTACAACATCTAAAAACGAAGTTACAGCTACAAATAGTGATGGTACTGCGTTTGTTGCAGGAGGTAGTTATTTTAACGGTCAAGCTCAAAATGCAACTCGTTTTGAAAAAGGCTTTACACCAGGTTATTTTTACGGTTATGAAACAGATGGCTTATTTCAAAATCAAGATGAAATTAACGCACATGCCACACAGGTTGGCGCGTTACCAGGAGATATTCGTTATGTAGATACTAACGGCGATGGAGTAATTGATGATGACGATAAAACGGATATTGGGGATCCATTCCCAACATTTACTATTGGTTGGAATTTAGGTCTTGAATACAAAAATTTCGATCTAAGTATGTTTACTTATGCATCTGTAGGTAATGATATATACAGAGCTTATGAGCGTAATGCGCAATTCACTAATAAAGACAGAAGTATTTTAAATAGATGGACAGGTGAAGGATCAACTAATGATGCCAATAGTCCACGTTACACCTTTGCTGATACTAATAGTAACATTAGACCATCAGATAGATATGTGGAAGATGGAAGTTTTATAAAAATTAAAAGTTTGATTTTAGGTTATACATTACCAGAAAATCTAAGTGCATTCTTTAGTAAAGTACGAGTATATGCACAAGCTAAAAACTTATTAACGCTTACTGAATATACAGGTTATGATCCAGAAATTGCTGGGGGAATTTTAGATACAGGTATCGATAGAGGTGCTTATCCACAAGCGAGAACATTTTTAGTCGGTTTAGACCTTAAATTTTAACATCCAAAATAAATTAGTATGAAAAATATAAAAAATAGTATTGGGTTAGTCATCATACTTTCAATCTTTATGGGTTGTTCAGATGTGGTTGATTTTGATCCGCATGACGAGTATCAAGTAACAGAAATCGATTACTTGCAAACGGAATCTGATTATCAAACTATGGTAGTAAGTTGTTATTCACCTACACAATGGTTAAACCAAGTGATTGTTCTTGGCGATGTTGCTTCAGATAATTCTGTAGCAGGTGGTGAAAATGCTTCTGATGTTGTAGCGTTTCAACAAGTAGATGATTACAACATATTACCTAATAACAGTACGCTTCAAGATTTATGGCTATCGGCTTATGAAGGAGTTAATAGAACAAACTACTTAATAGACTATAAAGATGTTAACCTTTTGGGTAATACAGTAGACTTTGCCGGTAAAGATGCACTTTACGGTGAGGTGCACTTTTTAAGAGCTTTCTATTATTTCAATTTAGTTAAAATGTTCGGTGATGTGGTATTGTTTACAGATCATAAATTAGGGCTTTCAGATTTTGGAACGTTACAACGTTCACCTAAAGCTGAGGTTTATGCTCAAATTGAAATAGACTTACTTCAGGCTATTAGTGATTTACCAACAGCACAATCACAACAAGGTAGAATTACAAAATATGCTGCTCAGGCATTATTAGGAAAAGTGTATTTGTATCAAGAAAAATTTGACGAAGCTGTTCCTGTTCTGCAAAGTGTAGTAGATGGTCCTTTTAGTTTGGTAGAAAATTTTGATGATATCTTTTTATTGGAAGGCGAAAATGGTCCAGAATCGGTTTACGAAGTTCAATATTCTAATGGTCAACCTTACTATAATTGGGGAGGTCAAACTAGAGGTCAAGGAAACTATGCTGTGCAACAAGGCGGAGTTAGAGGATTTAATGGTACGGCAGATATGCCTTATAACTCAGGTTGGAGTACCAATTTACCAACTCAAGATTTAGCAGCAGCATACGAAGACGGCGATCAAAGAAAAGACGCTACAACGTTTGATGTAGAAGCTTATGCTAACAATAATCCTAGCTTCAACGTAACTTATCAAGTTGCACCTTTCAAAAATACAGGTTTATACAACAAGAAATATTTACCAAGAAAAGGAGAAACAAGTGGACAAGTTGAATTGAATTACGAAAACAATCAACGTACTATCCGTTATTCGGAAGTATTGTTAATGGCAGCAGAAGCAAATTTAAGAGCGTCTTCAGTGAACCAATCATTGGCACAGTCTTATTTAGATAGAGTACGTGATAGAGCTTTTGGTGATCAAGACCATAGAGTTACAGCGACGGTTCAAGCCATATGGGATGAAAGACGTTTAGAACTTGGTATGGAAGGCGATCGTTTTTTCGATTTAGTAAGAACAGGTCAAGCAACTAGTGTTTTAAGCAGTAGAGGATATAATTCGGCAACAAATGGACTTTTTCCAATTCCACAGAGAGAAATAGAAATTTCTGGTTTGTCTCAAAACGATGGATATTAAAAAAATAATAATATGAAAACAGTAAAATATATATTTAGTTTATGTCTTATAGCTCTTCTAATTCATAGTTGTGTTAAAGATGATAGCAATACGGATTTTGTAGATTCAGCAGTCGCTCCTACTAATGTCTTAGCTTTATTTGAAGTCACACAAGATAATACAGGTTTGGTAACTATTACACCAACCGCAGAAGGAGCTATAGGATTTAATATCTTCTATGGTGATGGTACAGCAGAACCTGCTAATTTAGATCAGGGTGAAAACACATCCCATACGTATGCAGAAGGGACTTATACTGTAGTTGTTGTGGCAGTAGGACCAACGGGTTTAGAAACTGAAATGTCTCAAGATTTAGTAGTGTCGTTTAATCCACCTGAAAATATGGTAGCCACTGCAGAAAATGATGCAGCAATTTCTAGACAAGTAAACGTTACCGCATCTGCAGATAACGCTATAAGTTTTTCAGTAGATTACGGAGATGGAAGTGAATTAGTCGTTGGAAATATTGGAGAGTCTGTTTCCCATGTTTACGAAAATGCTGGAATGTACACTATTACCGTTGTTGCCATGGGTGCAGCTATAGAAACTGCAGAGGTTGTAATTGCAGACTTTGAAGTTACTGAGATAGTACAGCCATTAGTATCAGCACCAGATCAGCCCTACAGAGCTGAAGGTGATGTGGTATCCATTTTTAGTGGAACTTATACAGATATTTCTGGAGTTGATTTCTATCCAAATTGGGAACAAGCAACAACCTATAACCTGTTTGATTTAGGTGGTGATGAGATGCTGCAATATGCAAATTTAAATTATCAAGGTATAGATTTCTCAGGAACGCCGATTGATGTGTCTCAAATGGAATATATTCACGTTGACGTATGGACAGCAGATGAGAACGATGCGAAATTATCGCCTATAAGTTCTGGACCTAATGAAGCAGCTTACGATTTAGATTTAACAGCACAACAATGGACGTCTTTCGATATTCCTTTATCATATTTCACAGACCAAAATCCATTAGTTGATTTTAGTAATATTATTCAGTTCAAATTTGATGGCGATCCTGCAGAAGGAACCATTTTTGTAGATAATTTATATTTCTGGAAAGCTTCTTCTGACGCACCAACAGGAATCGTTGGAACATGGAAATTATCTCAAGTCGCAGGATCATTAGGTGTAGGGCCATCAGATGGTGATAATTCTTGGTGGAATTGTGATTCTGGTTGTATTTCTGATAGAGCTTGTTTCTACGATGATGAATATATCTTTAATGCAGATGGCTCTTTTAGCAATGTCTTAGGATCTGAAACTTGGGTTGAAGCATGGCAAGGTGGTGGAAACGGATGCGGTACTCCTGCAGCACCACATGATGGTTCTAACCCAGCAACATATGTCTATGATGAAGGTGCTGGAACAGTGACTTTAAATGGTCTTGGAGCCTTTTTAGCGGTCCCAAAAGCAATTAATAATGATGAACTTACAGATATTGCAGATACACCAACATCTGTTACATACAACGTAACATTATCAAACTTTGATACTGAAATGTATGTGTCTATTGATGTAGGAGACGGTGTATTCTGGCAATACTATTTCGTAAAAGATGGCGCGGCAGTTGCTTCACCGCTTGCAGGAACATGGCAAATGTCAACGGATGCAGGTTCACTTGGTGTCGGGCCAGCAGCAGGAGATAATTCGTGGTGGAATTGCGATGCTGCTTGTGTAGGTGATAGAGCTTGTTATTACGATGACCAATATGTTTTTGGAACAGACGGTTCTTTTTCTAATGTATTAGGATCTGAATCATGGATAGAGCCTTGGCAAGGTGGTGGTGATGCATGTGGTACTCCAGTAGCACCACACGACGGTTCAGGAACTGCAAGCTATGATCTCGATTTGGGCGCAGGAACGCTTACATTAAATGGTGTTGGTGCATATATTGGTTTAGCAAAAGCTGTAAATGGTACAGAGCTAACGGATCCACTCGACGCACCAGAGTCTATAGTTTATGATATCACTATTATTGATAGTAATACAATTAGCGTAATGGTTGACGTAGGTGATAGTGTATTATGGCAATATAAACTTGTGAGAATTTAATAAAAGAAAAACATGAAGAACATGAAAAATTTAAAATATGTAATGCTTTTTTTCCTATCACTTACGTTGATGGTAAGTTGTGATGAAGAAGACTACGAATTTGGAGATATAACAACTCCTACCAATTTACAAGTTTCTGCAGAAATAGTCGGTATGGATGCAACAAACCCTTATGGAGATGGTACAGGTGTTGTTAATTTTACAGCAACGGCAGATAATGCAATTACCTTTAAGTATTCTAATGATGGAAGTGAAAAACTTGCACCTTTTGGAACAACATCCATTAGTTTTAGTACACAAGGTATTCATACCTATACCGTAACGGTTATAGCAATTGGTACAGCTGGTAATTCAACGTCAAAAACTATTGATGTAGAAGTATTCGCAGATTACGCACCTCCTGCAGATTTAACGGAGATGTTATATGGAGATGGTTCAAAAACATGGAGAGTTAAAGCAGAAACTGCTGGTCACTTGGGTGTTGGCCCAGCGGATGAAGTTACACCAGTTTGGTGGGCTGCTCCTCCTTTTGATAAAGTAGGTTTGGGAGTCTATGATGATAGAATAGTATTTAACTCAGACGGAACCGTTAACTATATTACAAATGATACTGCTTTTGGTCAAAGTGGTCCTATGGATCAAGATTTTGGTACACCTTGGACAGCAAATCCGGGTGGAGAGTATGAAAGTTATCCGCTAGCTAATTTTGATGATACTTATACTTTAACAGCGCCAGGTGGACAAGAAACTTTAAATTTTGCCGATAAGGGTTATTTAGGATTCTATGTTGGTGGAGATCACAGTTACCAAATTTTAGAAAGATCAGCTACAGAAATGATGCTGAAAATTATTGGAACTGATACTAATGCATGGTTTGTGATATTAACTTCTGAAGAAGAAGCTGGTGATGATTATTCATTAGTTTGGGCTGACGAATTTGATACAAACGGAGCACCTGATCCAGCAAATTGGACTTACGATTTAGGTACTGGTACTAGTGGTTGGGGAAATCAAGAGCTTCAAAACTATACAGATAATGCTGAAAATGTAATTATAGAAGATGGTTTTCTTAAAATTACAGCAAAAGCTACGGGAAATGGTGGCTATACATCTGCACGAATTAAATCTGAAGGACTTCAGGAATTTACCTATGGTAAAGTAGAGATTAGAGCTAAGCTACCTGCTTCTGAAGGGACTTGGCCTGCATTATGGATGTTAGGTGCTAATAACGCTACTGTTGGATGGCCTGCATGTGGAGAAATGGATATTATGGAGCAAGTTGGCTGGGATAAAAGCAGAACGTTAGGAACGTTCCATTGGTTTGATAACGGAACCAATGCAAATGCTAGCTATGGTGAATCTTTAGATGTTGCCGATACAGCAACTGAATTCCATATTTACGGTATAGAATGGAGTGAAGCTTCTATAAAAATTACTGTAGACGATACGCCTGTAGTGACTTTAACTAATAATCCTGATTTCCCGTTTAATGCAGACTTCTTTTTTATAATGAATGTCGCAATGGGTGGAACTTTAGGAGGAGATATTGATCCTGCATTTGCAGAAGATACAATGGAAGTAGATTATATAAGAGTCTACCAATAATAAAGAATAAATATTTGTTTGAATTAGTTGTTTTTTTAAGGTCGAGCTAATAGTTCGGCCTTTTAAAAATTTATTAGCAAACCATTTTTACAAGTGTATTAGAATTAATTTTAGTTAGTATTAGTGTTTCGTATTTGATTAAAAAAATATACGATTAGTTTATAAAATTACCCATGACAAAGAACCCCATTTACATAGGAAATAATATTGCTTCGAATGATCATTTTGAAGTAAAAGGAGAACTTGTATCACTTCATAATGAAGATTATTACAAAATCTCTAACAGTGATAAAATGAGACCGTTTTTTATGAGTCTTGTTAGTAATTCTAATCACTGGATGTTTATTTCCAGTAATGGAGCCTTAACAGCAGGTAGAAAAGATGCCAACAATGCCTTGTTTCCGTATTATACAGATGATAAAATAACGGAATCTCTAGAGACCACGGGTAGTAAAACGATAATTCAAGTTCATAAAGAGGGAAAGACCTTTTTATGGGAACCGTTTTCAAACCGATACCAAGGTGTTTACGATACCAAGAGAAATTTATATAAAAATAGTTATGGTAATAAGTTGCTTTTTGAAGAAACAAACAAAGATTTACAATTAACGTTTAGATACGAATGGAATACTAGTGACCAATTTGGGTTTGTTAGAAAAGCGAATATTATAAATAATTCAAACGAAAATGTTGCCGTAACCATTCTAGATGGAATTCAAAATATTTTGCCTTATGGTTTAACATCCGTTTTTCAAAATGCGACGAGTAATTTAATTGATGCTTATAAAAAATGTGAACTAGAAACAGATTCAGGTATTGGTATTTTTGCTTTAAGCGCCATTATTGTAGATAAAGCAGAACCAAGTGAGGCTTTAAAAGCGAATACGGTTTGGTTTTCAGGATTAGATAAGCCAACACATTTAATATCCTCTTTACAATTAAATAATTTTAGAGAAGGCAAAGCTATTTCTCAAGAAAAAGATATTAGAGCAGAAAAAGGAGCCTATTTTATTTCGAAGGATTTAAGCTTAGAACCAAATGCAGAAAGCAGCTGGATGTTTGTTGCAGAAGTTAACCAAACAATTAGTGCGATTAACACTATTTCAGAAAAAATAAAAAGCAATAGTAATCTTGAAGCACTTATTCAAGAGGATATAGATGCTGGTACAAAAAACCTTTTACAACTTGTTGGTGCTTCAGATGGCATTCAATTAGGAGATGACCAATTAAGAAATACGAGGCATTTTGCCAATACGCTTTTCAATATTATGAGAGGTGGAATTTTTGATGATGATTATCAAATAGAAAAAGACGATTTTCTTAAATATATGGCTAAGGCCAATGTAAAGGTTTCAAAAAGTAAAGGAGATATTTTAAATAATTTACCAGACCTTTTCAAGGTTGATTATATTAAAGACATTGCCGATAAAGATGATGACAGCAATTTTAAAAGATTGTGTTACGAATATTTACCGTTAAAATTTAGTAGAAGACATGGAGATCCAAGTAGGCCTTGGAACAAGTTTTCTATTAACACACGTAGTGAAGTTGATGGCTCTAAAATATTAGATTACGAAGGGAACTGGCGAGATATTTTTCAAAACTGGGAAACGCTTGCACATTCCTATCCTGCCTTTATGGAAGGGATGATTCATAAGTTCTTTAACGCGACCACTTTTGAAGGTTACAACCCTTACCGTGTTACAAAAGACGGATTTGATTGGGAAGCTATTGAGCCTGATGATCCTTGGTCTTACATCGGGTATTGGGGAGACCATCAAATTATTTACTTGCTTAAGTTTTTAGAGTTTATAGAGAAACATTATCCTAATAAATTAGCGGACAGTTTTACACAAGATGTGTTTGTATATGCCAACGTACCATACAAGATTAAGAGTTATCAAGACACCTTAAATAACCCTAAAGATACTATCGATTTTGATCACGAGTTACACGACAAAATTAACCTCGTTAAAGAAAGATTAGGTGCGGATGGTGCTTTATTACGAGATGAAAATTACTTCATCCATAAAGTCAATTTAATCGAAAAATTATTAGCAACCGTTTTAGCTAAAGTATCTAATTTTATTCCAGAAGGTGGTATTTGGTTAAACACACAACGACCAGAGTGGAACGATGCCAACAATGCCTTAGTGGGTAACGGAGTATCGATGGTTACCTTGTATTACTTAAGTCGATTCATCAATTTCTTTGAAGGTATTGTAAAAAATAGTTCAGAAACAGAATACAATTTATCAGTAGAATTGAAAACCTTCTTCGAAGATGTAGTTTCAACATTAAACGATAATGCAAAAGTATTATCTGGAAAAGTTACTGATAAAGAGCGGAAAACCATTTTAGATGGCTTAGGTTCTGCAGGAAGTGATTACAGATTAAAAATCTATGAATCAGGATTTACAAGTGATAAAGCAGCAATTTCAAAATCTGATTTATTAGAATTTTTCAAAGTATTAAAACAGTATCTAGACCATACCATTAAAGCTAATAAGCGTGCAGATAATTTATATCACGCTTACAACTTAATGACGGTTAAAAATGATACTGAAGTTTCAATTTCGTACTTACCAGAAATGTTAGAAGGTCAGGTAGCTGTTTTAAGTTCTGGTTATTTAGAGCCAAAAGAAGCTTTAACCTTATTGGATGCGTTAAAAGCAAGTGCGCTGTTTAGAGCAGATCAATACAGTTATATTTTATATCCGAATAAGCAGTTATCGCGTTTTGTAGATAAGAACAATATTCCTGCGCAGTCCGTGGAGAAGTCTCAATTATTGAAGCAGTTGATTGCTGATAAGAATACACAGATTATTGAAAAAGATGGTACAGGACAATATCATTTTAATGGTAATTTTAATAATGCAAAGAGTTTAAAAGCGGCATTACAAGAATTACCAGAAGGAAAATATGATGCCTTAATTAAAGCTGAAAAACCACTCTTATTAAACATTTTTGAAGAAATGTTCGATCACAAATCATTTACTGGTCGTTCAGGTACCTTCTATGGTTACGAAGGTTTAGGGTCTATTTATTGGCACATGGTTTCTAAATTGTTATTAGCAGTTCAAGAAAACTGTTTAGTCGCTGTAAATAACAATGAGAGTGAAGAAACTATCGGTAGATTATTAGAGCATTATTACGAAATTAATGAAGGGATTGGAGCTCATAAATCACCAGAATTATATGGTGCTTTCCCAACGGATCCCTATTCGCACACACCAGGTGGAAAAGGAGCGCAACAACCAGGTATGACAGGTCAGGTTAAAGAAGATGTGTTATGTCGTTTTGGGGAGTTGGGTGTTTTTGTAGACGAAGGGAAACTCTTTTTTAATCCAAGATTATTAAGAACTGAAGAGTTTTTAAGTGATTCAAAAGATTTCCATTATACAAACATCAATAAAGAACAAAATACGATAGCACTTGATAAAGGATCACTTTGTTTTACCTATTGTCAAGTGCCAATTATTTATAAACTGAAAGACGATAATAAGGTTGAAGTTATATTCAATGATGGCTCTACCGTAACATTTGAGGATTTAAAACTTGATACATATACAAGTAATAAAATTTTCAATCGTACAGGCGAAGTCAATCAAATTATAGTGTCTGTAAAGAAGTAATATAACAAGGCAACATGAAAGATATTTTAAAATTAGGGGTATATGTTTTTGCAATGTTACTTGTTATTTCATGTAAGGATGCTAAAAAGGAAGAAAGTAACGTAAAACCCGTAAAAGAAAAAGCAATTTTGAGCGCAAAAGACATTTTAGGGGATCCAGAGTATTTGGCAATTTCTTACGGAGGCTACAGAGAAAAGCAGAGAGAAGTTCAACCTACAATTCCGGAGCTAAAAGAGGATATGAAAATCCTAAGTGCTATGGGAGTGAAAGTTATAAGAACATATAATGTTCATTTTGCTCATGCTGAAAACGTGCTTAAAGCCATAACAGAATTAAAAAAAGAAGATACAGATTTCGAAATGTATATGATGTTAGGAATTTGGATCGATTGTCAAAATGCTTTCACTTGGGAGCATGGCGAACCAAATCATAATGCAGAAAGCGAAAGAAATCCTGTTGAAGTAAATACAGCTGTTGAATTAGCAAAACAATACCCAGATATTGTAAAAATTCTAGCTGTTGGAAATGAGGCTATGGTAAAATGGGCTACAAGTTATTATGTAGAACCTTGGATTATTTTAAAATGGGTAAATCATCTTCAAGATTTAAAGAAGGCTGGTGAACTATCAGAAGATTTATGGATTACAAGTTCAGATGATTTCTCTTCTTGGGGAGGAGGCGATCCAAGTTACCATACTGAGGATTTGGAAAAAATAGCGCATGCCGTAGATTATATTTCGATGCATACTTATCCATATCACCAATCACATTACAATTCTGACTTTTGGAAAGTTCCAGAAAACGAAGAACATTTATCGGATAAGGAAAAGGTTGACGCAGCTATGTTACGTGCTTTAGATTTTGCTAAAAGACAGTACGATAGTGTGTCAAGTTATATGTCGAGTATTGGAGTCAACAAACCAATTCATATTGGAGAAACCGGCTGGGCATCAGTATCTAACGGTCATTACGGAAAAAAAGGTTCTAGAGCCACAGATGAATACAAGCAAGGATTGTATTACAAGCACCTACGAGAATGGACCAACAAGGAAAAAATTTCATGTTTCTATTTTGAAGCTTTTGATGAACAATGGAAAGATGGACAAAATCCTTTGGGATCAGAAAATCACTTCGGATTAATAAATCTAAAAGGAGAAGCAAAATACCCATTATGGAATATGGTCGATGAAGGTGTTTTTGAAGATTTAACGAGAGACGGAAATCCATTAACGAAAACTTACAATGGCAACCTTGAAGAATTAATGGAGGATGTTTTAGTGCCAAATACAGAGTATCCAAAAGATTAGATAATGAAAAACATTTTATTCTTAATCGTTGTTTTAATTGCTCTTGTATCATGTAAAAATGAAACAAAAAAAGAAGACGTATCAGTTTCTGAAGTCGTTTCTACTAGTGATATCGTCTCAGTTTCTGGACGACAATTATTGGTTAATGATGAGTCTTATCTTATAAAAGGCATCTGTTATCATCCAGTTCCAAAAGGAAAATCAACTAAAAGAGATTTCGGAACCTTAGCTCAGGATTTAGAATTAATGGTGGAAGCAGGCATTAATACCATTAGAGTTTATGCACCAATAGAAGACCAAAGTGTGCTTGATGAAATCAACGAAGCAGGACTAAAAGTAATTATCGGATTTGGTTACAAGCAAGGAGGTAAAAATGATATTTTCTCAGGTTCATTTATAGAGTATGTCAATAAATTCAAAAACCACAACGCCATTTTAATGTGGGAATTAGGTAATGAATACAATTACCATCCCGAATGGTTTGGTGGAGATATTAAGAATTGGTACAAAGCCATGAATGACGCAGCTGGTTTAATTCATCAAAATGACCCATCGCATCCTGTAGCCACAGCACATGGTGATTTACCAAAAGAACTAGCATTATCTATGAGTCCAAATATTGATGTTTGGGGAATGAATGTGTACCGTTCTGTAAGACCAGAGACCATTTTTAAAGAATGGAAAGAAGTCAGTACAAAACCGATGTATTTAGCAGAAACAGGAGCCGATAGTTATATGCAAATTGCCAAGGATGGTTATAAGCAAGGAATTAATGAATTAGCACAAGCAGATGCTACAGCTATTATTTTGAAAGCGACCTTTAATGGCCAAGATATTTGTTCTGGTGTTACCTTATTTCAATTTACAGATGGTTGGTGGAAAGCAGGGAATAACGAAGTGCAAGACACAGGTGGAACAGCACCAAATAGCACAGGTGTTCCTTTTGATGGTAGTCCAAATGAAGAATTTTGGGGTATCGTTGATATTGATAGGAACAAGAAAAAAGTATTTGATGTTGTAAAAGACATTTATATTAATGTAAATAAAACGGAAAAGTAGATTGTTTGAATATTATCACTCAATCCATAAAATTTGTTTATTCATGAACATTGTCTCCTCGAGGGGACTTTAGGGGTGTTATTTAAGAACGCTCTAAAATTTTAAAAAAAACAATTAACTAAAGCAAAATCAAGATATGAAAAAATCAAGATATAGCATATTGCCGCTCTTAATTCTTACTGTAATGAGTTGTACTTCCGAAAAAAAAGAAAGTAAAAGTTTAGAGGTTGAGATTTATGAAACTTCAGAAAGTGGACATAAACTGACTAGAATAACGGAGTTTTCTAAAGTAGATTCGTCTGCAGTGATAAAATTATTACCAGAACAAAAGTTTCAAACCATAACAGGATTTGGTGGTTCGTTTACAGAATCTTCGGCTTACTTATTAAACAAGTTGAGTAAAAAGAATCGCGATACTATTCTTCAAGCTTATTTTGCTGATGAAGGGGCACGTTACTCATTAACAAGAACACATATTGCATCATGTGATTTTTCATTAAACAATTATACCTATGCACCTGTTGTAGATGATATGGAAATGAAAAGTTTCAACATAGAAGAAGATCGTGATGATTTAATTCCAATGATTAAAGAAGCTCAGGCTGTTTCAACGGATGGCTTTAATATTATAGCGTCACCTTGGACCTCTCCACCGTGGATGAAAGATAACAAGGAGTATGTTGGTGGAAAGTTATTACCAAAATATTACGATGCGTTTGCACTCTACTTTTCTAAATACTTAGAAGCTTATAAAGCTGAAGGTATAGATGTTTGGGGTTTAACACCCGTTAATGAGCCACATGGAAATGGGAATAATTGGGAAAGTATGCACTTTTCTCCAGAAGAAGAAACCGACTTCGTTCAAAACCATTTAGGTCCAAAGTTAGAAGCTGATGGCTTTGGTAATGTAAATATTTTAGGATATGATCAAAATAGAGAAGGGATTAAAGAATGGGTAGATGAAATGTATAAAGACGAAGCCTCTTCAAAATATTTTGCAGGCTTAGCTGTGCATTGGTACGAGAGTACATATGACTATTTGCCAGAAGAATTGCAATACGCGCATAACAAAGCCCCAGATAAATATCTTATTGAAACTGAAGGTTGTGTAGATTCTGAAATTCCGATGTGGCAAGACGATGCTTGGTATTGGAAAAAAGAAGCAACAGATTGGGGTTGGGATTGGGCATCTCCAGAAGATAAACATTTACACCCAAAATACGCACCAGTAAACCGTTACGCAAGAGATATCATTGGTTGTCTAAACAATTGGGTCGATGGTTGGGTAGATTGGAACATGGTTTTGGACCGACAAGGTGGTCCAAACTGGTTTGAGAATTGGTGTGTGGCACCAGTTATTGTAGATCCAGATGCTGACGAAGTTTACTTTACACCATTGTATTACACCATGGCACATTTTAGTAAATACATTAGACCAGGAGCTGAGGTTATTGGAGTTGATAATGCAGATAAAGACTTAATGGTTGCTGCAGCTAAAAACCCTGACGGAACTATTGCTGTTGTGATATTTAATGAGGGTAAAACCGCAAAGGATTTTAGTTTAATGCTAGGTGAAGAAACGGTAAAAGTAAAAATTAATCCACAAGCTATTCAAACGATAATAATCCCAACTAAAACTAAATAATTATGTCTACCACAGCCAATAAAGTTCCATTAGGCCAGAAAATCGCTTTTGGATTAGGTATGCTAGCGAATCAGATGTTTCCCGCTGTTATTGGTATATTCATTGTGGTTTTAGTTAAAGATTTAGGTTTTCCAGGTTGGATGTGGGGAGTAGTATCATTGGCTCCACGTATTTTTGATGCCATTACAGACCCTATTATGGGGTATATTTCAGATAATACAAAATCGCGCTGGGGAAGACGAAAACAATATGTTTTTATCGGAGCTGTAATTATGGGTGTCGCTTTTGTTATTATGTGGCAATTATTCCGAGAGAATTCACTTGATTATAACTTTTGGTATTTTTTACTAACGTCGTTTGTGTTTTATTTAGGCTTAACCATTTTTAGTGTGCCTTATGTGGCTATGGGTTATGAAATGAGTGATGATTTTCATGAGCGTACAAGTATTATGGCAGTTTCTCAATGGATTGGGCAGTGGGCTTGGGTTATAGCACCTTGGTTTTGGGTGATTATGTATGATCCAGAATGGTATCCATCTGCAGATGTGGCGGTAAGAGAATTGGCTATTTGGGTCGGAATTATATTTGCAATTTGTGCTATGGTTCCAGCTATTTTTATTAAAAGTCGTTCCACAGTTAATGAAGATTATTCACCGCTGACACTAAAGAATATTGGAGGTAGTTTAAAAGAAATTGGAAATAATTTCGTTGAGGCCTTCAAATCCGTACCTTTTAAAAAGCTATGCTTTGCTACATTTTTCGTCTTTAATGCGTTTAATACAGTGGCCAGTTTTACATTTTTTATAATCGTTTATTATTTGTTTAATGGAGATGCTGCTGCTGCTGGTATTTGGCCAACACTATTTGGAAGTATTGGTGCTCTTGTTACCACGTTTTTAGTGATTCCAATTGTTGCTAAAATGTCAAAAATCTTAGGGAAGAAACGGGCATTTATGGTTTCACAAGGGATTTCTGTGGTTGGCTATATTATGTTATGGTTCTTATTTATACCAGGAAAACCTTATATGTTTTTGTTTGCTTTGCCTTTTTTCTCTTTTGGAATTGGTGGTTTGTTTACATTAATGATGTCTATGACTGCAGATGTTATTGATCTTGATGAGTTACATACTGGTAAACGTAGAGAGGGTGTTTTTGGAGCCATTTATTGGTGGATGGTAAAATTCGGTTTCGGAATTGCAGGTGGATTAAGCGGTGCAATTTTAACAATCATTGGATTCGATTCTGTTCTCGAAGTGCAACCAGAAGGAGCCATTACAGGATTACGGTTATTCTTTTCTGGACTGCCAATAGCCGGAACGCTTTTAGCTATGTATATCATGCGTAATTATGATTTGACAGAAGATCGAGCTAATGAAATTAGAGCCGAATTAGATAAACGCAAAACTGAAATAATTAAGTAACTCAGTATTAATTATGTCTTTAAGAGGAGAGAAGTTTTTAGCATTAGCATCTATTGATTATGCTGATAAAGATTTAGAAGGATTAAGATTTATCTATAGAGACGTGTTGTCTAAAGGCTTACATGGTCTTTGTTTTAGTCCTTATATGGATGGGCAAGAACCAGGTGATCAATTATCTGAATCTCAAATTAGAAGGCGTATTGAAATTATAAAACCTTATACCAAGTGGATCCGTTCATTTTCTTGTACTGAAGGTAATGAGTTAATACCTAAAATTGCTAAAGAATACGGGCTTAAAACACTTGTTGGGGCATGGTTGGGTGCCGACAAAGATATTAATGAAAAGGAAATTGCAGGACTTCTAGAATTGGCAAATCAAGGTTATGTTGATATTGCAGCTGTTGGTAATGAAGTTATGTATCGTGGAGATTTAACTGAAGATGATTTGTTAGAGCATCTCAACAATGTTAAGAAATCTATTACAAACGACGTGCCAGTTGGATATGTAGATGCTTACTACGAGTTTGCAGATCGTCCTAATATTACAGAGGCTTGTGATGTTATTTTGGCGAATTGTTATCCGTTTTGGGAAGGTTGTGATCAAGACTATTCATTATTATACATGAAAGACATGTACAATAGAGCATTGAAAGCGGCTAACGGAAAAAAAGTAATTATTACAGAAACAGGTTGGCCAAACAAAGGTACTCATCTAGAAGGAGCTTTCCCTTCTGATGAAAATGCGATTAAGTATTTTATCAATTCACAACAATGGTCAAAAGAAGAAGATATTGAGATGTTCTATTTTTCTTCTTTTGATGAAACATGGAAAGTTGGTGCTGAAGGAGATGTAGGATCTTTTTGGGGTATTTGGGATAAAAACGAAAAACTAAAATTTTAGATAAAATAATGCCTCTTGGCATAAGTTATAATTTATCGCGGATAAAGTCATGTTGTATCTTTCAATGTGGCTTTTTAAATTATAAACAAACCCTTAGATAGTTTTTCTCTTATATGTCTAATGAGTTTTTCCAAAGTGGTAAATAGGTTTTTATGATGATCTACTTTGGTCTATTACCATTTTTAGATCAAAATTTATTCAATTTTTATTACTATAAACATTATAGAATTAAGCCAATATGCTTAATACTGATTGTAATAGACACAACAAGCATTTTAAGCACCACAACATTACCTATACAAGACTAGATTTTTACATAACACATTGGTTTGTAGGTTGTTTAAATAAGGCTTGTAAACCCTTGTGTTAATTATGAAACTCTCAGTATAAGTGTGTTTTTATTACGATGTATGCTTTTTGTACTGTGTATTTTTTAGGAATCTATAATAATTCAATTTAGATTTGATGCAATCAGTATTTAGGTGTTTTGGTTTCTTTTGAGAAAAAGGCTACTAAGGACTCTTGAATATTGTCTAAACTAATTAATTAACTAATATAATTTATTATGAAAAAAATTACTTTTTTGTTTATGTTATTGACCGTCTCCTTAGGATTCGCTCAAGAATTACCGTTTACCTTTACCGATGGTGGTGTTCCAACTCTACATGGAATTATAGGTGATGTCCCTGAGGTTATTATTGCTAACGCTGTTGACCCGGACGATGTAACTAATGATGTGCTTTCAATAACAGGGAGTGGTAACGATTGGGATAATGCACAGGTTATTTTTGCTAATAATCTAGATTTATCTGATGACAGTAACAACACAATTACATTTAGAATTAAGAATACAGCTAATGATGGTGTCCATACACATGCATTGAAGTTTGA